>CAYSUA010000098.1:0-13298 GCA_964433795.1 uncultured Desulfobacteraceae bacterium
CGGAGACGTGTCTTCCGGAATTTCCTCAACTTCAGCCCCGGGAGGCAGTCGATCTGCCCCAGCCCCCTGTCGCTTTTGAGACAAATATACACAGCCGCCAAGAAGGCCGGCAAGGGTCATGAAAGGAAACGCCGGAAGCCCGGGGACCAGACCGAAAAGAAATACGACAAAAGAGCCGATATAGATAGGATTCGGATTGGAAAAGATATGCTTTCCGAATTCTTTTCCCATACGCTCATCGGAAGCGGATCGGGATACCAGGAGACCGGCGGCTGTTGAAATGATCAGTGCCGGAATCTGGGTCACCAGACCATCGCCCACCGTTAGAATGGTATAGTTGGCCACCGCCGATTTCATGGACATGCCCTGCTGAAAGACGCCGATGATGAATCCCCCCACAATGTTGACCAGCGTGATAATAATTCCTGCGATGGCATCACCCTTAACGAACTTGCTGGCACCATCCATGGCGCCATGAAATTCCGATTCTCTGGAAATCTCCAGTCTGCGTTCTCGGGCTTCATTTTCGTCGACGATGCCGGCATTTAAATCTGCGTCGATGGCCATCTGTTTTCCCGGCATTCCGTCCAAATGAAACCGGGCCGCAACCTCTGCAATCCGTCCGGAGCCTTTGGTGATAACGATAAAATTGATGAGAACCAAAATGATAAAAATGATCAGCCCGATGACATAGTTTCCACCCACCACAAACCGGCCGAATGACTGAATAATGGCACCGGCAGCCAGAGGACCTTCGCTTCCATGCAGCAATATGAGCCGGGTGGAGGCAACATTGAGGGAGAGTCGAAAAAGGGTCAACACCAACAGCATGGAAGGAAAGATCGAGAAATCCAGCGGCTTCACGGTGTACATGGAAGTGATCAATATGATCACCGATAGGGTAATATTGAGGGCCAGAGACAAATCGAGCAACACCGGCGGCAGCGGCAACAGCATGGCCACGAGGATGCCGATAACAAATAGGACCATCGCTGCATCGGCGGAGTCCTCAAGAATTCCACCGGTTATGCTGTTCGATCTGGCTTCCATATGAATCATTCGCCCTTCTCAACCGGATTCAGAAAAACAGCCGACAGACTCTTGGCGCACACTGTTGGGGGGGTGACATCCGCTTTTCTGATCCCCGTATGGTCTGATATCGCTATCATACTGTTTTTCCTTTGAGTTTATATACATAGGCGAGAAGCTCCGCTACCGCCTGATAGAGTTGAATCGGAACTTCCTCTCCTATCTTCACTAGTTTATACAAATTCTGGGCCAACTTTTTGTTTTCAATCACCGGTATTTGATGATCGGATGCCAATTGTTTGATCCGGTCGGCCACATGGCCCGCTCCTTTGGCAAGCACCCGGGGAGCACCCATGGCGCCCGGTTCGTATCGGATGGCCAGAGCGAGATGGGTGGGGTTGGTGACCACCACATCGGCTTCCGGCACCTCATGCATCATGCGCCTCCGTGCAGTCTGGATCTGGATGCTTTTGATTCGAGATTTCACCAGCGGATCGCCTTCGGTCTGCTTGGATTCGTCTTTCACTTCCTGTTTGGTCATTTTCAGTTGTTTATCAAACTGCCACCGCTGAAATGCGAAATCGGCAATGGCCAACAACATCATGACCATAATGACCCATATAAAAATCTTGAAAATGACCTTGAGCATGTATATCAGAATAGCGCTGACTTCCCAGTGATACATGTGAAGAAAGATTCGGCTTTCGTTTCTGATAATGGAATAAACAATGCATCCGATGATGGTCAGCTTTAATATCGATTTAATCAGTTCCCCGAAAGATTTTACGGACAGCAGACGCCCGAATCCCTTGATGATGTTGAATTTATCAAGCTTTGGCGCAATTGCTTTCGTTGAAATTTTGAATCCCACCTGAAAGATGTTAATGATTAGGCCGGTGACGACAACCGCACCCATCACAGGAAGCACCATTTTAAAAAACCAAGTGGAAACCCGATTCATAAGAGTGAGACAGAATTGAATATCAAACTGGGGGACGGCATCGAAAGTAAAACTGGTGCGCATCAATTGGCTGAAATTGGTCCCGAAAAAATGCCCGATGAAAAACAGCACCGCCACGGCGGATAACAGCACAAAAACAGAGGACAATTCAATGCTTTTGGCAACCTGGCCTTCCTAGCGCGCCTTTGAGCGTTTCTTTGGGGTTGCCGCTTCGGTTTTTTCTTGACCGCTTCCGCTATCTTCCGGCAAGGCTTAACCCCCTCCCATCCATGCAAGCAGGGATAACAGTATGCGGGGATAGCTGCCGATAAAGGATCGAGAAATATTGGCAATGATTTGAAGCGATAGGCTGAAGAAAATCAAACCGACGATGATCTTAACCGGAAACGCTGCTATCAGGATGTTCATCTGTGGCGCAAATTTGGCACTGATACCGAAGGCGGCGCTGGTAAATAACAATGCGGCAAAAGCCGGTGCCCCGATCTTAACGGCGATGGAAAAAATATCGGCCGCCATGGAAAGGACGTTGGTGAACAGGCCGGATTGAAGGGTGAGGCTGCCGAGTTTCACCAGTTGGAAACTGTCCCCCAAAGCGGATATTAGCATATGATGCCCGTTTAATCCGAGAAAGGTGAGCAAGGCCACCCAGTAGCCGATTTGATCGATGATGGAGACCTGTATCCCGGACTGCGGATCCAATACATTGACGATTGCAAACCCCATTTGAAACCCCACCATCTTTCCGGCCAATTGAATTGCGGCAAAAAAAAGACTGACCGAAAGCCCCAGAATCATGCCCATGATCAGTTCGGAAACCGCAAGAATGGCCACATCCATGGAGGTTCCGGGAAACAGGTTGGGATCGATTTTAACCACGGGCAAAAACACAAGGGAAAGCACCATGGCAAGCCCGACTTTAACAAAAGAGGGAATAACCTTACTGCCGAATAAAGGGAAAAAAAAGAGCACCACGCTGACACGAATCAGTATCAGGATAAAGATTTTCAATTGATCTTGAGAAAAGTTAAGCAGTTCCATGATGCGCACACACGGTTTTTAATACACGTTTTTCTTTCCACGCCTGAACCAACATCCTTCGCCCGTCACGCTTTATCGAATATAGAGGGGAATATTCTGAAAAACGCTTTCGGTAAAGGTTATGAGTTTATCCAGCATCCAGGGAGCGAAATAGAGCAACCCGAGCAGCACCGCCAGAATTTTGGGAACAAAGGTGAGGGTCATTTCTTGGATGGAGGTGGTCGCCTGGAACACACTCACCGTGAGGCCGACCAACAACCCGAGTCCCAGCATGGGCATGGCAACGAGAATTGTTAAGCTCAGGGCGTCTTTTGCAAAATTTACAACAAACTCGGGTGTCATGTCATATCACCCCAAAGCTGTTGATCATCGAACCCACCACGAGATTCCAGCCGTCCACTAATACGAAAAGCATGAGTTTAAAAGGAAGGGAAATCATCACCGGCGGCAGCATCATCATCCCCATGGAAAGCAACACACTGGCCACCACCATATCGATCACCAGAAAAGGAACGTAGAGCACAAATCCGATGATAAACGCGGTTTTCAACTCACTGATGACAAATGCCGGTATCAGTACCAACATGGGGACATCATCCTTCTTAAGGGGTCGCTTCACATTTGCCGTATTGG
The DNA here is from genome assembly GCA_964433795.1 of uncultured Desulfobacteraceae bacterium. GTDB lineage: Bacteria > Desulfobacterota > Desulfobacteria > Desulfobacterales > SURF-15 > DUZK01. The sequence goes on from CAYSUA010000098.1 coordinate 3,662, forward strand.
CAAACAGGGCGAGATCCTTTTCCCTGGTATTTTTCAACATGAACTTCCGAACCGGTTCCTTGGCATGTTCAAAAGCCTCGGTGTAGGTGGTCTCCTTATCCATATACGGCCGAACAGCGTTTGTATAAACATGGTGCCAAATGGGAGACATGACAAAGAACGTGATAAACAGAGAAAGCCCGATGAGCACTTGATTCGGGGGAGAATTTTGGGTTCCCATGGCCTGACGGAGAAAATGAAATACCACCACCAGCCGAGTAAAAGAGGTCATTAAAATCAGGATGGCCGGAGCAAGGGATAAAATAGTCAGAAGGGCTACGATCTGCAGTACCACGGCAACATCACCCGGAGATTCCGTTTCTCCCACACCGATATTTATGCTGGGAATCGGCAAAGCGGCTGCTGCTGCCGGTTCAGACATCATCGGCATCAGCAATCCAACCATCAGAAATAGCACCCATATCAACTGTGTTCGATTTTCCATAACCGGTCTCGCTTTCGGCCTCCCGTTGAATTCATCAGTTCTTTCTTAATTGTTTCCCTACGGCGTTGTTTAACAAGTTTGAGAAAAATTTCGGTTTCTCCTCACCTTGGGGGATGGTTATCTCCTGCCCGTTTGAAATCGTGGCCAAATGGTTTATCTGTTGGGGAGTAATCCCGATGAGGATTTTTTCTCCAAGGACGTCCAATAAGACAATCCGCTCCTTTGGGGCCACATGATGGGTCGCCACCATTCGAATGAGTCCGCGATCCGAAGTGCCGGAATACCGCCCATAAAATCTTCGTATCAAATAGAGTACGGCCAAGAGAACCCCCAAAACCAGGCTCAGCATGGCCACGCTTTTAAGCAGTGTAATCCAGAGATCGGGGACTGGAGTTGCTGCGGGTATGTAATCGGGATTCATTATCTCTCCGTAACAGAACGATCCGAGACTCAGCCGAGACTCTTGACCCGTTCAATGGGGCTGACAATATCCGTGAGCCGCACACCGAATTTCTCATTCACCACCACCGCTTCACCCCTGGCCACCAGTTTTTTATTGATACATATCTCCAGCGGTTCCCCCGCCAGTTTATTCAACTCCACAATGGATCCCTGACCCAACTGAAGCAGATCGTTCACCATCATCTTGGTTCGACCCAATTCCACGGTGAGTTCAAGCGGAATATCGAGTATAAAATCGAGATCTCTGGCATCTTGATCCAGGTCGATTCCGGAACCGTTTTCACCGGCATCCATGTTTTCTTCACCGGCCAGTTGTTCTTTTTCATCCATAACTTCTTCCTTCCTCCAAACTCAATTTCTTCATGACCTTAAAGGCCTGAAATCCGCGCTGAACGCCTGCATACCCCTTGATCTTGGCAACGCCCTCCACCAGTGCGGTGAGCGTTTCATCCGCGTTCTGATCCAGTTGGATCACATCCCCGGGTTTCAAATATATCAGGCGCTCACCGGTAATCTCCGTCTTTCCCAGCTGAACCGTGAGATCAACGGGTGAGTCGATAATGATTTCCCTGACCCGTCGCTGCCAGGCATGATCCACTTCCAGGGCATCGCTTTGAAAACCGGATGACAGAATATTCCGGATCGGTTCGATCATGGCATAAGGGATACACAAGGAGATGTTTCCGGTGCTCTGTTCCAACTCCACTTCGTACTTCACCACAATCACCAGGTCGGTGGGCGGTACGATGGTGGCAAATTGAGGATTCACCTCAGACCGGACATATACCGCCTCGATCTTCTCCACCGGAGACCATGCGCTTTCCAAATCCTTCAAACAGGCCGTAACCACTTTCTTGATCATGACATCTTCGATGGCGGTAAACTCCCGACCCTCGACTTTGGCATTCCCCATTCCCTGCCCGCCGAAAAAGGTGTCGATGAGATTAAACACCAGCTGGCTTTCAAACACCAAAAGGACGTACCCTCTGAAGGGTTCCATGCGAAAGACATGAAGGCTGGTGGGCACCGGAAGCGATCGGCCGAACTCTGCAAACTTCATGGTTTCCATTGTTTCGGTGGCCACGTCGATGGTGGTATGCAGCAGGCTGGAAATACTGCTTCGGATCTCCCGGGAAAACCGCTCATTGATGACTTCGAAGGTGGGCATCCGTCCCCGGATAACTCGCTCCTGCCCGGTAAAATCGTATGTGCGCACGCCTTCCGCATCCGGCGCGACATCGGACTCGGTTTCGACCTTCCCTTCGCTGAGCCCAGACAGCAGACTGTCAACTTCATTTTGTGAAAGTATATCGCCCATGGTTTTTCGACTATCCTATTGAATAACAAATTGGGTAAAATAGAGGTTTCTGATTTTACCCTGCTTCAGCACCTGATTAATTCGTTTGATCAGTGCGTTTTTCAACTCAATCTTCCCATCCACCGACCGGATCTCATCCAAGGTTTTGCTACTCAGATGCAGCAGAATGAGGTCCCGCAACTGAGGGAGGCGGTTGGTCATCTCTATGCGGACATTATCGCCCACAAATTCGATTTCAATCTTCGATTTCAGATACCGTTTTCCACCGGCCTCATTCAAATTGACCACAAATGGATCCATGTCGAACATGGCCCCCACTTCCATCTCTTTTACCGCCTCGGTATCCGGAGCCTGACCGCCGTCCGCACCGGTTTGATCCGGAGGTGGATTAAGCATGGTCCACCCCACATAACCGCCGCCGGCCAGCACAAGAACAACAACCCCGATGATAATCCATTTCAACGGAAACTTACCGGCTGGTTGCTCTTCCTCTTTCTCTTCCACTTCTTTTTCAATATCTTCGTCCACGACATACCCCCTATTTTTCTTGTTTCCTTAATATGAATTCTATCCTTCGGTTTTTCGACCGATTCTCCTCACTGTCATTGGGATAGCGGGGGCGAAGATCCCCATAACCCCCTGCCGCAAAACGTTCCGGTTTTAAACCCAGACCTTCGGTTAAGTAAAACATCACGCTCATGGCGCGGTAGAAGGAAAGCTCGAAATTGGATTCAAATTCTCCCCCCTGTACCGGCTGGTTGTCGGAATGCCCCATGATCATAATGTCATTCACCACATTTCGGAAAAGTCTTCCCACGGAATCCAGAAGCGGGAACCGGTCACTCCGAACCTCGGCTTGACCGGAATCAAACAGGTGATCGAAATCCATGGCCACCACCACTCCCCGATCATCTTCATCAATATCGATAAGCTGTCGAAGCTTCTCCAGATGATGCTCCTCTGCTTTTTTCCGGTCGATGCCTTCAAGCAGGTCGAGCACCTCCTCGATCTGCTGATTATTTTTAATCACCAATGACTTCTTCAAGGCATATCGGCCTTCGATCAACGATCCCCCGGATCGAATATCGGCATGTTCCAAGGGGCCGGTTGTTGCACTCATCTCTTGAAACTTCTCCTTCAGGGCGCCGGAGTCCATGGATTTCATGGTCAGCAGCAACACAAAGAAGGTGAGCAAAAGCATAATCAGATCTCCGAATGTCACCATCCAGGCGTTGGGATCGATCTTTGCTTCACCGGCTGCGTTGTTATTTCCTTCTCTTGCCATGGGTAGAAATCTCTCTGTTCTTCCTTCAGCGCCTATTCGAATACATCGAAAAAGAACTTCCGAAAGGTAAATATCCCTCTCGGTTTTTCAGCCACGGTATCGTGTTCAAACAGAATATCCATCCTCCGGTTAAGCTCACGGGTTTCCCGGGTTTTATTGCTCACCGCCGGCCGATATTGCCCCCATCCAAAGGCGGTAATCCGATCCGGCTTTATGGATCCCCTGTTTAGAACGTGTTGAAGAATTCTTAAGGACCGGATGGAAGACAACTCCCGGTTGGACCCGTCCGTTTCCATTTGGGGGGGGCGATTGTCCGTATGCCCGATGATCTCCACCGGAAATTCGTTTTTTAAGAGGGTGCCGTGAAGCCCGTCCAAAATCTTGAGTCCTTCGGGTTTCATGCGGGAGGTCTTTTTTTCAAAAAGCAGATCAGCCGGTATGGACAACACGGTTCCCCGGTTGTCTTTTTTTACGGTAATGAGTTTGATAACATCTTCATTTCCCACCATGAGATCGGAGAAGTCCACATGGCTGGATGATTTGGCCATATCCGGCAACGACATATTGCCTCCGCTTCCCTTCACCACTGAGATGCCGCCGGTCAATACCCCGAAACTCCCCAAAAGAGAGTCCATCACCGCCAGTTTCTTCTGGTCATCAATAATAGCGATGGTGTTCAAGAGGATAAAAAAGGCCAGAAGGATAATAAACAGGGATACGGTCATCATCTGGATCAGATCCGGTGCGGAAACTTCTTCCATTTTTTTCTTTTTAGAAGCCATCTGGTTTAAAAACTGCTCTTTCGCTCTTTGGGTGGCATGAAAGCGAGCATTTTTTGCTCGAGAATTCTCGGGTTCTCTCCCTTGGTCAATGATATGACGCCTTGAATGATCATCTCCTTGACCAGGGTTTCCTCTTTGCTGCGGGTCCGCAATTTTCCGGCAAGGGGCATATACACCAGATTCGCCATGACCGAACCGTAAAACGTGGTGAGAAGTGCAACCGCCATTGCCGGACCGATGGAGCTGGGATCATCCATGGATTGGAGCATCTGAACCAATCCGATGAGAGTGCCGATCATCCCCAGAGCCGGGGCAAAGGTACCCATGGTGGAAAAAATCTCGGCGCCCAGAAAATGCCGCCCCCTGAGATAATCGACTTCCGTGTCCATGATGTTTTCAATGGCCTGGGGCTCGAGTCCGTCCACGGAAAGCTGGAGGCCTTTTCCCAAAAACTCATCGTTGATGTTTTTCACATCCGACTCAAGGGCAAGAATGCCTTCCCGCCGGGCTTTGCCGCCAAAGTCCACAAACTGCTTGACGATATCTTCCGGCGCAGAATTTGATGCAAAAAACGCATTCTTAACAATACTGACGGCCCGCAATACATCCTTTAACGGATAGTTGATCATGGTGGCCCCGAGGGTCCCGCCCACAACGATCATGAGCGACGGTATATTGATAAATAACCCTAGACCGCCGCCCATCACGATGGCGATAACCACCAGACCGAATGCAGAGACAATACCGAGTATGGTTGCTAGATCCATGGATCCTCACTATATATTAAAAAGTTCTTATCGATGCTTCTATCCTGACAGCACACTCATGCTTCGTTACAACAGAAAAGCAACCTTTGTGCCAACGCCCGCTGATGATTGAAATTATATTAACATATTGAATTTATATATGTTTTTAGGACATGAAATTCCGGCAAGGGTGTAGCGCTAAAAGGATTTGTCGGTATGCTGATGGGAATGTCAAGAATATGACGAAGCAGGGACGGCGACCCTATAACGGGGTCGCCGTCCCCTATGGCTTCATGAAAATGGTATCATATCGTTATGCACTATACGAATTACCGCTTCATATTAATCGTCTCTTGAAGCATCTGGTCCACCGTGGAGATGATCTTTGAGTTGGCCTGAAATCCCCTCTGGCTGGTGATCATTTTTACAAATTCCGCGGCAATATCCACGTTGGACTGCTCCAGGGAGTTGGGGGAGATGCTTCCCAATCCGTTGGTACCCGGGTGGTTCGTGATGGCCTCGCCGCTTTCCCGGGTTTCCCGGTACAGGTTGCCGCCCTCTTTGAACAGCCCCTGGTAGTCGATGAATTTGGCCAGGGCCACCCGATTCAAGTATAAGAGCTCGCCGTTTGAATAGACCCCGGTCATCACTCCGTCCACGTCCACGTCCACATTCTGTAAATCCCCGGCACCGTATCCGTCGGCCGCCTGGTAAGTGGTGGTGGAGGCTTTTGAGAACTGGGTGGTGGTCAGGGCAGCGTTTGACCAGGCAGAGCCGTCATAACTGGAACCCACGTTAAACTCGATGTCCGAGTCCACACCGTTGATAAACTGCGCGTTGAACTGAAAATATCCGTCGGTGGACAGGTCCGAAGCCGTGTCCTGGGTATCCCAGCTGGCAGATGCTGCAGCCGTACTGGTCCAGTCGGTTCCGTCAAACAGATCCATGGCGACATCGGTCAAATTACCGGAACTGGAGCTGAAGGTCAGGACTCCCTTGGCCAGCATGCCGGCCCCTACGGTTCCGCTGGCGCCGGTTCGGGCGTCTTCATCCGGGTCTATGGTCACGATGTATTCCCAGGTATTGGCGGTGGTTCCCGGATCATAATAGATGGTGATATCATGGGTGCTTCCCAACGAGTCGTATGCACTGACGGTGGTCTGGTACTCGTAGGTGGTCGAGCCCAAGGGGGTGGTTTGCGACCCGTCCCATGTAGCCGCCAGGGTGTCGCTGGTGGAATTGTCTGTGGCATCGGCATCCAGGTTGGTGATCATGGTGACCGCGGAACTGGCGGATGGCGGGGATGTAAAGGATGAAAGCAGAATGTCTGTGACCGAACCTTCGTCATCGCCGCTTGAGTCCAGAGACCACCCCTGGACCTTGTATCCTTCGGGATTCACCAGATACCCGGCTTTGTTGAATGAAAAACTACCGGCCCGGGTGTAGAAGAGGGAATCGCCGGCCGATTCCTTTACCACAAAAAACCCGTCGCCGCCGATGGCCAGGTCCGTGGTGTTGCCGGTGGATTCGAAGGATCCCTGCACAAAGGAACTCGTAATATCCGACAAGGCGGTCCCCCGGCCGATCTGGGAAGTACCCGACTGGGTGGCCGCGGCCTGGGACAGACGGTCCTGAAAGGAGAACGTACTCGCCTTAAACCCGATGGTGTTTACATTGGCAATGTTGTCACCGATGATCTGAAGGGAGTTTCCCAGGGTGGACAACCCGCTGATGCCTGAAAATAATGAACTGGTTAACGACATGATATCACCTCTCTAAAAATGGATTATATGATTATGGTTACACTTACATTCAACATACATAAGATTATCACCTTTAAGTGCCGGAACTGCCGGACGGATCCCGGACGTTAATGACGGTTGCCGGATCCACCCACCGATCATTCACCACCAGATAAGAATACCCGCTATCATAGGTTACACCCGTGACAAGACCGGTGGCTTCGGTTTTTACCGGTACATGAGCCCCGGATTCAGTGACGGCGATCACTTGGAACTTATACGTCCCGTCTGAAACCGATACCCCGGTCCGGTCTCGTCCGTCCCAATCCACCTGATGGGTGCCGGCCTGAAGCTCTCCCGGATACTGGGTCATGATCTCCTGATTAAAATCGTCGTAGATGGAGATCATCACCTCGGACGTTTCTTTGAGGGTAAAGAGCCCGCTGGATATCTGACCATCCTCGAGCTTGAGACTGTTATCTTCGCTGGTAATCTCCTTACCGATATAATCCAGCACATTATCTTTCCCCTTGCTTTCCATGGATGCTGCCAGACCCTCCAGGGTATCATTTAGGCTGAACAGCTGCTCCAGGCTTGAAAACTGAGCCAGTTGTGCGGAAAAATCGGTGCCTTCCATGGGATTCAGAGGATCCTGGTGTTCCATCTGAGCAATCAGCATCTTTAAAAATGCATCCCGCCCCAGGGGATCTTCTTTATTGGCGGAAGTAGTATCCTGGGTTTCATCAAAGACAGCGCCGATTGATTTTAGCGAATTGTTTACGGTATCCACAGACATTTCATTTTCCTTTAAGTATATATTATCGGTTAAGGTCCCTATTTATGCCACCAGATCGAGAATCCCTTCCCTCACTCGGACCGGCTCCGGAGATTCTTCGGAAACCGCTTCGGCCGGCTGAGAGCCCGGGGTTGATCGCGATCCTTGCCGTCTTCTCTCATTGGATCGGTTCGATTCATGGCGCGCATTGGCCATGGATTGGTCAAACGACTGATCGAATTGAATATCGATTTTTTCAACCCGCATTCCCTGCTCTGTGAGGTGGGTTCTCAATTCACCGGCATGGGACATGAGTATCTCCCGGGCGGCCATCTGTTCGGTGACAATGCTTACCCGGATCGTATCTCCGGAATGAATGATTTGCATTTGAAGTCTTCCCAGGTGAGGAGGCTTCAGCTGAAGCTCGAGTTGATTCATTCCGTTTTGATGGGATCTGATAATTTGACGGCTCACCTGATTCAACACATAAGCCGGCAGGGTTCGGGCCTCTGCTCTGGGTTCCGGCGTAAATAATCGAGCCGCCGATTTAGGTGCCCCCGAACTGTTATCAACCGGTGTCACCGTATTCTTAGCATCATTTACCGTTTCAACGGCTTTTACTGCTTCTCCTTCGGGGCGAAGCATACGGTGATCCGCCGGTCTACCTTCTGTTTTAAGCAATGCACTCTGGTTCTTATCCCCATGCCCGGGATTGAAGACCTTTTGGGGAATATCGTCTGTCTTCAGGTTCTGAACCATCTTTAATCCCTCTCGGGAATCATCCATCCGTTTAACCATACCCGCCTGGGATTCATCCACCGGTTTCAGGCCATCGAAGAAACCCTTCAATTCCGCGGTTTCCACCCTGCGGCTGGACTGATGCATTCTGATCTTTGCCGCCAAGCTTTCCAGCCCGGATACAAACCGATCCAGCGTTAAGGTTCCCTTTTCAGAATCAATTCCGAATTTGGCCAATAATCCGGCCAGTTGCCGCTGATCGGCTTCCTTGGGTTGTGATCGACCTTTTTCAGGATGCCGGGCAATGATCCGCCTCAAATTTTCAACGAGCCTGGAGAGGTCCACTCCCTGTCCGTCGATCATTACATCCTTTAGCGCGGTATGTTGATATTCGGACTCGGGCAGCAACTTGGTCAGGATGGACTCGATATAAGGTACCGCCGATATGTCCAACATCGTATCCGAATCCCCTGTTTCCTTGAGTTCTGACAGTTTTGCAAAAACATCCGACAGTCGAACCCCTTTTTTAAACGAACCGGATTTCAATTCACCCAGCAGGCGGCCGATGGCATCGCCCTTGAATCCGGCGGATTCGAGAAACCGCTTCAATTTGTGAAGAGTTGCATCGTCTGCATAAACCTGATTTAAAGAAATCCCCTTGGAAAGGAGGTATTTCTTGATGGATTCCAGCAGCTGTGGGCTCTTTTCCCGAATATCCGCCTTTAGCAGTTTCCCTCGGGTCAACCCTTTGTCGGCGTTTACCCGGTTGAGGATATTGCTCATCATTCCGGAGAAAAGATCTTTGGATTCTCTACCGGCTTTTTTCCCTTCTCCGAAACCGTTGAAGTTTTCGAACATCTGATCGATTTGTATTCCAGGAAGTGTCATTCCCGTCTCCTGTTTAAAAGTAATCTAATGAGATCGACCATGATCCCAATCGTTAACGTCTCTATGAGCAACAGGTGTGCCAAGCACCGGTTGATGCTTGTTTTTATTATAAATTAAGATAGTTACAATTATTTTCGATAATCGATGGTTTGAAACCGCTGCTATCGAACAGAACATTTTTCCCGATGAGCGGAAAATATTGCCCAGGAGTCGAATCTGATCGGTAAGCACATCTTTATGTGGAGATTCTCGGATGTAAAGAAGAGATCAAGACGGGATATATGTTCGGGAATACTGGAATATTGGAATGATGGAATGATGGAATGATGGAATGATGGGTTTAAATGAATGCTATCGATTTTTCAAAATGCTCTTATCCGCTTTTATACCCGATATTCCATTATACGGTTATACACA
>CAYSUA010000099.1:0-13263 GCA_964433795.1 uncultured Desulfobacteraceae bacterium
GGAATAGGGAATTTTGGATTTCTGAAAGCAATACCGTCGGGTGATATCGCGGTTTCACGGTCAGATTCCACAAGGGGCTTCAACCGTTCCAACAATCGCTTCCGGGTTGTTTTTAGGGTGTTGGTTCGAACCGTTATCGGAGGAATCGAATTGACGGCATCACAACGCATTGAGGTGTCTTGAACACCGTAACGATCCAGCCATCTTTGGATCAGCCATTGGGGAAAGGATTTTTCCACGGCGATGGCGGCCGACGGGTTTTTGTCAGGCTCAGGTAAGGTTACGGATAGATGCTCTCTCGATATCCTGCGTAAAAGTCCGTTGACGAACCCGGTCACCCAGCGGGGAGCATCTGACTTTGCCAATTCCACCGAGGTGTTTACTGCAGCAGAATCCGGTATGCGGGTCAGATACATAATTTGATAGGCACCTATGCGAAGGATATTTAAAACTCCAGGTTCGATTCGTTTCAGGGGAGTTTTTGAAAAATAACCGATGGTCCAGTCCAGTCGATCCCGCCACCGCAGCACCCCAAAGACCAGTTCGTTAAATAGATTCCGATCCGGTTTGGAAAGCTTCCCGACCTGAACCGCAGAATCATCTAAGATGCGGTCGAGTATTTGGCCCTCAGTTTCCAGTCGGTTTATAACGGATAACGCCAGACGGCGGGGGTCAGCAAGGAGTGTGGGTTTGGTTCCTTTTCGTGTGGGTTTCGACTCGCGTTTCAATTTAGCCTAGCTTTGCGCCTGGTGGAATTTTGCGACCGCGCAAAAACTCATTTACCGGCAGTCGTTTGCCGGATTCACCCTGGAGTTCCAGAATGGACAAAGCTTTCTCCCCGGCGGCTATTCTGAGTTCGTCGGCAAATCCTCTAATAACCGTCCCGGGAGGTTCAGGCGATTCCATTTCTGCAATTTCCGCACGATAGACTTTAATGCGTCGATTCTGATAAACGGTAAACGCGCACGGCCATGGATTCATGCCGCGAATGAATATCTCTATTGTCTCTGCCGAATGCTCCCAATTGATAAGCCCGTCTTTTTTTTGAAGCATCGGCGCATAGGTGGCAGCGGAATGATCCTGCGGAATCGGACGGATTGTCTCCGTTTCAATCCCTTTCAATGTTCTGACAAGAAGATCCGCACCGATTTCAGCCAAACGGTCATGAAGGGTTCCGGCGGTATCTTTATGAGTAATATCCGTCGATTCGGTCAAGAGAATATCTCCGGTATCCAAACCTTCATCCATGAGCATGGTGGTAATGCCGGTCTGTTTTTCCCCGTTTATGATGGCCCACTGAATGGGTGCCGCGCCGCGGTAATTCGGAAGCAGAGAGGCGTGTATATTGACGGCCCCGAATTTTGGAAGGGTGAGGATATGTTTCGGCAGGACATGACCGAATGCTGCGACAACGAAAAAATCAGGCTCGATCTGTTTTATTCGAGCCTCGAACCGGTCCGCCCGGATCGATTCGGGCTGAAGGATTTCATATCCGAGGGCTCTAGCGGTTTTCTTAACAGGGGGGGATATGACTTTTTGTCCCCGGCCTTTTGGACGATCCGGTTGCGTAACCACCGCCTCAACGGTGTACCCGTTCTCGTAAAGGGATTTTAACGGGGGTACTGCGAAGTCAGGCGTACCCATGAAAACGATCTTCACTGCCTATCACTTCCTTTTGAGTTGTTTGAGGATCCGCTTTTTATACAATTCCCGTTTGAGCTTGCTGATCCGGTCAATAAAAAGTGTTCCGTTTAAATGGTCTATCTCATGCTGTAAAACGATGGCCAGTAATCCCTCGGTATCGAACCGGAGTGGATTCCCGTCCCGATCCACCCCTTCCAAAAGAATCGACTCGGCTCGTTTCACATCGGCTCGGTAGTCGGGAACGCTTAAACAGCCTTCATCTTCAGATAGGATTTCGCCCTCGCTTGAAATAATTTTTGGGTTGATCAATACATGAAGCTCCCGCTTCTCATCCCGGGGGCCAATGTCGTATACCAAAACACTCTGGTCGACACCCACCTGGATCGATGCCAGGCCAACGCCGGGGGCCTCATACATGGTCTGAGCCATTCGGTCAATGATGTCCTGAAGTTTTCCATCGATGTTTTCAACCGCTTTAGCGGTCTGCTTCAGGAAATTATCCGGATAGGTATGGATTCGCAACACATTCATGGATCGGCTTCTTGGTCGTGTTTAACTTCAACGAAACATCTTGGCTTATTGCGATAAAATGACAATCTAAAACTTTATTTAATCCTATTATTATACGCAGCCTACTCATTGTAGGCAATATTTCGTATCTTGATGCCGGTGACCACCGCTGAAATAAATCCCACTAAAATCACAGGAAGCATCTGAATGGCATGGTTTGCGAGGGTGAATCCGGCTGCATCTTTGGCGGCAACACCGAAGATTGACATGGCAAACACCCCGCCGGCTTCCCACACACCCCAGAACCCGGGCACCGAAGGCAGTGCGATAAAGAAACAGATGATCACCAGTACCGCCGTCATCTCAAGAAAAGTGAGCTCGATACCGGGACTGCCAAAAGACATGATATAGTATGATAATGCAGCCGAACCCCAAACTACAACCGAAAGAACCAAACAGATACATACCTTTTTAGGATCTTTAATCAGCGAAAGCCCCTGGGCGAAATTATCCACAATGTTGACCAGGGGAATACAAAGTTTTTCTTTGAATGTCTCTTTCCAGGCTGAACCGATAAAGAAAATCAAATGAGGTATTCGGTATATGAAACGGTTTATGATGCTACGGGACTTCTCAACGGTTACCAATACGATCCCGGCCATTAGCACCAGACACATTTGAAGCATGCCGGTGCTGATGGTTTCCAAGGTTTCGCGATTAAGGGTGTATCCGCCGAAAGTCATGGTTAAATCGGGGCTGATTTTCACCGTAGCGAGTACTACCACAAAAAGAATGATTAACAATACGATATCAAAGACCCGTTCCGCCGCCACCGTAGCCAAACCGGTGGAGACCGGAAAGTTATCTCTTTTGCTCAAAACCACGGGGCGGGCGATCTCTCCCAATCGACCCGGCAGGATACAGTTGATCATAAAACCGATCATCAGGGGATGAAAGGCTCTCCAAAAGTTGACTTTCTGAGCGGAGGCCAAAATGATTTGCCATCGAACGACTCGTATCACAAAGCTAAAAAGACCAACCAGAATGGACGGGATTACCCAAAGATAGTTTATGGATTTAAGATAATTAAACAAGTCTAAGATAGGAACATTTCGGAATGCAAGATAGAGTGCGGCAGCCGACAGAATTATTCCCACTGTCAAGGAGATGATTAAATTCTTTTTCATATGAGCAACAGCATCAACAGAAATTCGGTATCCGACTCAAGGGCTAAATGGATAGAAGTTCTCTTGTTTTCTGGATATCCTTTTTGATTTGTTCGGACAATTCTTCAACCGAATTGAATTTGACTTCATCTCTCAGTCGGCTGACAAAATTGACACGAATTTTCTCTCCATATATATCTTCATGAAAATCGAGGATGTGAACTTCAACCGTAAAGCTTTGATCTTCAAAAGTGGGGCTGTAACCGATGTTGGCTACTCCTTTATACAGTTTTCCCCATCGCTCAACTGAAACGGCATACACCCCTTTTTTCGGACAAAGCTCATCTTGGAGGTTGATGTTTGCAGTGGGAAACCCCAGGAGTTTCCCTCCCCGATCTCTGCCGGTAACCACTTTTCCCCGTATCTGATAATACCGGCCCAGGAGTTTTCTGGCTTCAAGGAGATTGCCGTCCATGACCAATTCACGGATAAGCGTACTGCTGGTGCGACCGGGAAGACTATTGGGAATCTTGATCCAGTCGGCTACGATGACTTCAAAGCCAAGCCGATCACCATCAGCTTGCAGGGTGGCGAGTGTACCTTCCCGATTCTTCCCGTATGTGTAATCTTTTCCAACCACTATAGCCTTCATCCCGATCCGTTGCACCAGAAGATCCTTTACAAAATCTTTAGCGGACAAGGCGGCAAATTCCCGGGTAAACGGCACACAAATCAGAACATCAAGGCCGGACCGCTCCATGAGTTCAGTTTTCTGCTCATACAAGGTGATTAAGGGGGGTTGGCCGTTTTGTTTTAACACACGGATGGGATGGGGCTCAAAGGTCATGGCAATGGATGTGCCATTGAGTTCGTTCGCTTTTTCAATAACCTCGTAAAACAGGGCCTGGTGACCGATATGTACACCATCAAAGTTTCCGATGCTAATTACCGCATTATGATAGGGAGATGTTATTTCTTCAATATTTTCTATCAGTTCCATATTCACACAAAAAACCGGTTTTCTGTATCAAGACGAGCAATCATTATCCATGCCGGCTAATGGGGCCATACGATTATCATACCCCCTACAAACCGAAAGTTCACACTTGACACAATTTTTAAACGAATATATATAAAAAAACTTATCAATTAAATCAATCTTTTTTCATGTGCCGAAGTGGCGGAACTGGTAGACGCGCTAGGTTCAGGGTCTAGTGAGGGTTTCCTCGTGGAGGTTCAAGTCCTCTCTTCGGCACCACAAAACGTAATCATAGAAAGCGCAATTTCAATATTGCGCTTTTCTGTTTAAAGGATTTTCAAAGGGCGCTCTTATGGGTTTGTTGGGAAAAATGGTGGGCGGTACCATCGGCTTTGCTCTGGCGGGACCCCTGGGAGCCATCGCCGGGGCGGCATTCGGGCATGCCTTCGATACGACAGCCGAAAACAATCTCGCGGGAAAACGACCCGCTCTCTCCAACGGGGAAACAGCGCAGCTCACTTTTTTTGTAGCCGCTTTTTCCATGCTGGCCAAACTGGTGAAGGCAGACGGCCGCATCGAAAAAGAGGAAATCGATACCATTGAACGGTTCATGGTGGAGGATCTGAATCTGGATCCGGAAAGCCGGCAATACGCCCGAAATATTTTCCAGACTGCGCTCCATTCCCATGAAACCTTCGAGCAGTTCGCCGCTCAGTTCTATCAACAGTTTCAATACCAACCGCAATTTTTGGAATTATTGGTCGATATTCTCCTGAGGGTTGCAGTAGCGGATGGCGGATTAAGTGAAAATGAGGAAAGCATCATTTACAGTGCGGTTCGCATTTTCAACTTCAGTGAAGCAAAATATCAGACGTTCCGGTCCAAGTATGTCAGTGATGTTGAAAAATATTATGCCGTTTTGGGCTGCAATTCAAAAGATCCCAATGATCGGATCAAACAGCAGTATCGAAAACTTGTACAGGACTATCATCCAGATAAAATCGTATCAAAGGGGCTGCCCGAAGAATTTGTCAAATTTGCCAACGATAAATTCCGAGAGATTCAACACGCATACGACACGATCAAACAAGAAAGGGGAATGCGGTAGCCCCTACACCAGTCCCTGGTCCAACATAGCCTCCACCACCTTCACAAAACCTGCGATATTGGCGCCATTGACATAGTTGCCGGGGGTTCCATACTCCTCGGAAGCATCCAGGCAGGCCTTGTGGATGCTCTTCATGATGATCTGCAAACGATGTTCCACTTCCTGACGCGGCCAATTGAGCCGCATGCTGTTTTGGGACATTTCAAGACCCGAAACCGCCACGCCACCGGCATTGGCAGCCTTTCCGGGGCCGTAAAAAATTTTGTTGCCCTGAAAAATTTCAACCCCCTCCGGTGTTGTTGGCATGTTGGCTCCTTCACACACCAGTTTCACGCTGTTGTTCACCAGGTTTTGAGCGTCGATTTCGTTGATTTCGTTCTGGGTGGCACTGGGAAAGGCGCAATCCGCTTTGTGATTCCATAAAGGGTTGGCGTCTGCCGACGGATCTGAAGGGGTATAGACCGCCTCCGGATATTCGTCTACGTATTCTTGAATTCTACCCCGCTTGATATTCTTTAACCGCTTCACATATTCCAGCTTATCATTGCCGATTCCGGATTCATCATAGATATATCCGGAAGAATCGGAAAGCGTGACCACCTTCCCTCCAAGTTCCAGAATTTTTTCAGTGGTGAACTGAGCAACATTTCCCGAACCGGATACCAGGCAGGACTTTCCCTCGAGCGTAGTGTTTTGGGTGGCCAGCATTTCGGCCGCAAAATAAACGGATCCATAACCGGTGGCTTCAGGCCGGATAAGACTTCCGCCCCAATTGATGCTTTTTCCCGTCAACACGCCGGTAAACTCGTTTTTCAATTTCTTGTACATGCCAAAAAGAAAGCCGATTTCCCTGGCCCCGACCCCGATATCGCCGGCCGGCACATCAGTATTCGGCCCGATATGTCGGAACAGTTCTCCCATAAAGCTTTGGCAGAATTTCATCACCTCACTATCCGACTTTCCCTTGGGATCGAAGTCAGACCCGCCTTTACCGCCCCCCATGGGTAAAGTGGTCAAGGCGTTTTTGAACACCTGCTCGAAGGCCAGAAACTTCAGAATGGACAGATCAACGGAAGGATGGAACCGAAGGCCTCCTTTGTAGGGTCCCAGGGCACTGTTCATCTCAATCCGGAATCCTCTGTTGACTTGAACTTCTCCCCGATCATCCATCCAGGGCACCCGAAATATGATGACTCGCTCCGGCTCTGTTATCCTTGCAGGAATCTTGGCTTGTCTATATTCCGGATTTCGATCCAGAACCGGTTTCACCGATTCCATGACTTCATGTACAGCCTGATGAAATTCTTCTTCGCCCGGATCCCTCGACTGGACAAATGCCATAATGTCTTCCATAATGGCCCTCCTTTTTTTAGGTTTCCAAATGGTTCTTTTAGGAAAAATGGGTTTTTCCACTTTATCGGCACCCCTTCCTACCACAAACAAATCGTATTGTTCAATGGCCTTTTCACTTCTTGATCTTTTATTATTTGAGCCCATATAATACTCAAAATCCCGACTTTGTAATATAAAAACCAATACCTTTAAAAGTGACGGCCATAATTGGAAGAAACCGCTGCCCCTTGCTGTTTTACGCCATTCGTAATAAGATTTCGAACCCTCTGGCAATTATTTGCAGGATCGGTTTTAAGATCCATTAGCTCATTGAATTTGTGGTTTTATGATACGGAAATTCGGATTTAGCGGAAAACAATGAAACATACGGGAAGCATATGAAAAAGAAAAGCATCTGCTACGGTGCCTTGATCATAGCCGGTCTTTTCATCGTATACTTGGGAGTCAAGTTTTATACGGAAAAGACCGTACAAAGAAATATCGACAATGAAATTCAAAAAATTACTCAATTTGCCGATGTCCGATACGATGATTTGCAGATGGATATTCTCGATCAGAGTATCCGTTTAAAGGATGTTGTCATCACACCCCGGTTTTGGAAGGAAGAGATACACATTGATAAGGGCGTATTTTACGATTTGAAAAACGAAGACGGGATACCTTCCAATATTCGTTTCAATCTGGAGGGCATTTATCTCAATATAGCCCGTTCCAACAATCTCTTGAAAACCTATATCGAATCCATGGGGCTGGAGAATGTTAAGGCAGATTTGGAGTGTGCAGTATCCTATGATAAAAAAGACCGTGTGTTAAGCGTTCAACAGATCAAGCTGGGTGCGGACGGGGTCGGTAAAGCGGAGTTGAGCCTACGTCTAAAAAACATTGATCCGGACACCATCGGTTCCCTCCCACACAATATAGTGCTGTTGCTCATCACCCTATCGGGGATTTCTATCGAAAGCGCTGAAATCAAATACCAAGATGAAACCTTGATGGATAAAGTCATTACTGTTGCTGCTCGACAAAAATCACAACAGGCAGACGACTATTATCAAAGCCTTGTTCAACGGCTGGAACTGGCGTTTGAAAATGAAACCGATCCGGATGTAAAAAAGGCCATAAAAGGCATTCAGGACTTTATGAAAAAAAAGGATAAAGTATCAATTATGCTGGCTCCGAAGAGACCGGTGCCTTTTGGAAAGCTTTACTGGATAAGGGATCTCAAACGCCTGGTCGACCTGCTTGGAATAAAAGTGGCTGCTTGAAGCTGTAGCCGAATCGCCGTACACAACTTAAAGCCTGGACAATGGGTTCATGTTGGAAGCCTTTTCGCAGCATATCGTTATCCTTACGTACCTAACCGTTTTGATAGCCATATCTTCAGGCACCGGCAGGATCCTCCTTCCCGGAAAAAACGAACTTCAGATTACTTTTGGTCAAACCTTTATCTTCTCCACCGGCATCGGCTTCGCAATACTTGGCTATTCCGTATTTCTTCTGGCATCGCTACAATATCTTTCCGATTTGACCGTTTATATCCTCTTGGGAGTACTTTGTGTTTCGGCTTTGGTTGGATGGATGATCTTTTTTAACTCTTTGAAAGTATCCATTCAATCCAAAGCAGCTTTACCTGTCGCAGATCGATTAATCGGTGCAGCTTTATTGGCGGGCATCTTCCTCTGTATGATACTTGCCTTAACACCTGCCGTGGGGAAAGATTCGTTATCTTATCATCTGGCCGTTCCAAAGTTATATCTCTTGCATGATGGGTTCTATTTTATTCCCGGCAACTTCTTTTCCAACTATCCTTTATTTGGTGAGATGTTATTTTCGGTCGGCTTGGTTGTTCAGGGGGATATACTTGCAAAATGTATTCAGTTTTCCGTACTGCTTTTAGTGCTTACGGCGATGTGGCAATACATGAAACAACACCTCCCCGAGGTTTCAACGAAAGCCTTGCCGCTCCTTGTTTTTTTATCCATCCCGTCGGTATTTGCGGCTTCTCATATGGCTTACACGGATCTCATTCTAACCCTATATGCGTTTTTAGCGGTTTTCGCATATACGAGCTGGTTGGATCGGCTCGATACAAGGTGGCTGGTTCTGACCGCAATATTCACCGGTATTGCCGTTGCAACCAAATACGCCGGACTCATCCTGCCGTTTATCGGATGTCTGGGTATTATATTCGCTTCATACCGGCATCAAACAGCCAATTCTAAAATCTTCTATTTTTTAGGCGTTTATCTGGGGATTACGGTCGTTGTGGGGTGTCCCTTTTATATCAAGAATTTGATTCTGACCGGCAACCCATTCTACCCGTTATTTTATGAAGTATTCGGCGGAAAAGGATGGGACGCCGAACTCACGCGGATACACGACATATTCTTGAAGCATCTGGGAATGGGAAGAGATTTTTGGGATTACATCCGACTTCCGTGGAATCTTAGTTTCCATGCAAAGATGAATAGTCTCAGATTTGACGGCGTCCTCGGCCCGATTTTCATATTGGCGCTTCCATTTCTTTTTGCGGTTAAAAAAATGCCGAATACGGTAAAAATAGGTCTCATCTATTCCGGTTTCATGTTTTTATTTTGGGCGGCCTCCGCCCAACAAATGCGATACCTCATTCCAATCTTTCCGTTTCTCAGCCTCATGACCGCTTATTTGCTCAGCTATTTTAACAGAACAAAAGCCGTCTACTCTATTTTAATTTGTATGATCGCCATAAGCATCGGGATAAACGGATATCACATTGTTTCCGATTATAGCCGTATCAAACCGCTTCCCTATATTATGGGAAAGGAAGACCGGGATGAATTTTTAGAACGAAACGTTCCCTCCTACGCTATGTTTCGCGACATGAATGCCCACCTGCCGGAAAAGGTTAACGTCTTCTTCATTTATATGAAGAATTTCGGTTATCTTATTAACCGACCTTATTATTCGGATTCCATGTTCGAGTCGCACACCATCCAAAAAATACTCCGTCAGGCGTCGACACCTGAAAACGTATATGATGCACTAAAACAAAAAGGGGTTACCCATATACTATACGATGTGCGATATGTATCCGGAAATCTCAGTACATTTACAGCCCTTGAAAAAAACCTGTTTGAAGCCTTTCAAAATAAATATCTTAAGTTGATTAAAACCGAAAACCGAAGATACTATCTTTACCGTCTTATTGAATTATAAAACCATTCTCCATGGGCTGAATCTTTTGACTATTAAGATGGTTATTTCCCTTGCATTTGGGTTTTCAACATCAAAAGTGTCCGGTCATATTCCTTTAAGACAAAACGGACCTTCTCATAATTGCCGATGTCTAATGCGTCCTCTCGATAGCCGGGTTGAGCCGAAAGGATCACCTGATAATATTCTATTGCCTCGTCAAGCAGCTGCTTCGCCCTATACAGATATTTTATCTTTTCATTTACTTCAGCATCATCGACGCTAATCTTTAAAGTTTCAATCATGCTTGAAACCGTTAGATCGATTCTTTCCTTTACGGCTAATCCCCGTTCGAGGTTTCGAAATGCATCCTGATAGTCAGGCGTCAATTCCAATGCTTTTCTAAAGTGATAAACGGCTTTATCGATTGTTCCTTTTCGAATTAGTGCAAGACCTAAATTATTATGTATTTCAGAATTAGGATTTATCTTAAGTGCCTTTCGATAATGAGCAATCGCTTTGTCTAACATGCCCTGATAAGCGAATGCATTTCCCAGATTGTTCTGTGTTCTAGGATATGAGGGATCTATCCTTAATGATGTATGAAAATGGTCAATTGCTTCATCAATTCTTCCCTTCTCAAGCAACGCGTACCCCAGCGAGTTGTGAGCTCTCGCATCCGGAAAATTCCTTACCGCTTCATCAAAATAATAAATCGCGCGATCCACCTTCTTTCGGGCCAGGAAAACTTCACCCAGTTTGTAGAGAATTTCATAATTATTAGGCGTTACTTCAAGCGCATGTGCAAAAAGTGTTGCGGTGTTTGTCCAGTACGGTACTTGAAACCAGGTGATCATTGCAAAAAACAAAGCTACTGCCGCTCCGGTTATCTTGAACCCTATGATTTTATATCTCCATCTTGACAATAGATCGGGAATTCCCCAGGCAATAATGACGAGCATGCCGATCATCGGCACGTATGTATAACGATCGGCCATCGCCTGTAATCCAACCTGCACCAGCCCGATAACAGGGACAAGGGTTCCCATGTACCAGAGCCAACCCACAGCAAAATACGGCCGCTGTCTTCGAAACCGTAACGCAAAGATGGATATGGATACAAGTATTAGACCGGCAACGGCAATTTTCCAAAACGGATACGCCATTGGGTGCGGGTAAAATATTGCTAGTTTGAAAGGCCATACGATCTTAATCATGTAATTCAAATAGGAAACAAACATGTTTCCGACTCTTACGGCCATCGGATATAGGTCCAAGGACTTCACGGCGCCGCCGCTTTTCTGAACGAGAAATGTCACGACACTTGCAGCAGCCGCCAGAACGAAGAGCGGTATTTTTTCTTTTATGATCTCAGGATTGATTGACCGACGATTGGATGAATCATCAACATTCGGTGCGGTTGCGGGTCGGCAAACCCGGTCTAACGGCCAATAATCCAAAAGCAGTAATACAAAGGGCAGTGTCACCAACATCGGCTTGGCCATAAGTCCGAGCACAAAAAACAGCAACACTACCGTATAACGACTCGCAACCGGATGATCAACATACCGGATATAGGCCCAGAGAGTCATCATCCAGAAAAACGTGCTCAAGACGTTTTTACGTTCCGATACCCATGCCACCGATTCCACTTGGAGGGGATGAAGCGCAAACACTACCGCCACAAAGCAGCTTGGCCATAGATCTCCGGTTGCCCGGCGTAAGACATGGAACAACAGTAGGGTATTTAAGATGTGGAATAATTGATTTGTTCGATGGTGCATCCCGGGATCCATTCCATATAACTCAACATCCAGTATGTGTGACAGCCATGTTACCGGATGCCAATTGACGGCATATGTTGCTTTAAATGACCAGGTGATGCTTTTTATGGTAAGCCCTTCCTGTATGTGTGGATTATGAATGATATACTCATGGTCGTCATATTCTATAAACTCGAACTTACCGATCCGCCAATACACGGCAGATGTGGCAATAACGATAAAGAAACAGATTAAAACCTCATAGCGGATACGAGATTCTTTCCATTTAAAATGGGTCATATTCCACCACAAACAAACGAGAGGTATATAGAATGTACTGCCGAAGCTTGGCGTTTTATAACACACTAAGATTGGAAAATCAGTTTTATTCCCCATCTGGCCATTGCAAGCGGAGTATTTGAAAAGTATTTGATTTCATGGTATATATGCGCCCCGTAATGGTAAATCTTCGACCTTGAAGCTGCATAAAAAAGGAACACATGCTAAAGAATCTTGATTTTGCCCGCCGGTTTGATCTAGTGGCAGATTCTTTTGATGAAATGATCAGTGGATACAACGCCTTTGAAAATGGCGTTGACCAATATTGGAAATCCCAGTATGACGTATTCCATGCTGGCAGATCGCTTGTATAAAAGATTATTTTGAAAATGCATTCAAGTGATGGAAAACGATGTGTGGAATTGGAAGCTTTCCGAGACAATTAACCGTTGATATGAATGATCATGCCTGGTAAACGTGCAACATTTTACTTGCCGCCCAAAGGACAGTTCCCGCCGGGAGGGCCCCATGATCCGCTGCCCTATTATTACCACCCTTTGGTGTCCCGTTTGTATTCGGGTCGAATCAACAGGGGGCTTTCGCTTCTGACACCACCCTATAAATCGCTTCTGGATGTGGGTTACGGCAGCGGCCTGCTGCTCCCCACTCTTTTCAAAATCTGTGAGAATTTAGTGGCAATCGATCGGGTTACCGATCCGGCATCGATCATGCCCATACTTTCCGGATTAGGAATAGAGGCCACCCTGTTGAAAGGTGATGTGGCATCTGACGGCCTGGATGGAAAGCAATTCGATCTTATCGTTGCTTTTTCGGTATTTGAAGAAGTTTCTGAGCATTTGCCCGTACTGAGCCGTATCTATGAGGCTTTAAAACCCGGAGGAGAATTACTAATCGGAATGCCGCGTGTGGATCGCATAATGGAATGGCTCTTTTACCTCATTGGATACAGGGGTATTGAAGACAAACATATTCATACCTATAAGGAATTCATATACAATGCTCAGACAGAATTCAATTTTCGACTGGAGAAGATAGCAACCCTGCCGCGTTTTGTTCCCCGTTTTGCTGCACTCTATTTTGCCATGCTATTTAAAAAACCGGACTGAACTGAAAAATGGTGCAACTAGAAGAAAAAGATGAGGCCAGTGCCAACTTTATCCGTCAACGGATAGACAATTACGATAAAGTTGCGCACCGAATGAAAGCCGGTGAATACGGCAGTCGAACCTATTATCAGGGCCGCTTGGCCGAGATTTGCGCTTTTAT
>CAYSUA010000100.1:0-13148 GCA_964433795.1 uncultured Desulfobacteraceae bacterium
GGAGAGGCTTTCTGGATGGAGTGGTTCTTTCCGGCGGGGAGCCCACGCTACAGAATCAACTGCCGCTATTATGTGAAAAGATAAAATCCTTGGGCTATCCCATAAAGATCGATACCAACGGGAGTCGTCCCGAAATCCTCCGGCGTCTTATTGATGACAAGCTGGTGGACTATATCGCCATGGACATTAAAACCGTCCCTGAATCCTATTATCCGCATATAGCCAAAGAAAACCATCCGGAAACGATTCTCTCAAGCATTGGGATCATTCTGGAATCAAAGATAGACCATGAATTTAGAACAACGTGTGTGAGGCCTTTTATTACAGAGGAGATAATCAGAAAAATAACCGTCTTGATAGAAGGGGCCGATCGGTTTGTTTTACAGCAGTTTCAAGATACCGGAATATTGAACCCGACGTTCTTCGATGACACCGGCTCTCCCTACACCGGCAGTGAATTGAGCCGCTTTCAGACGCTCTCCCGACCTTATGTCGGCTTCTGCACGATTAGAGGCATTAACGATTAGGACTCCCCGCTTGCTTTTAAGGCTTTCCGGACAATTCCCAGAAGCTTGTCCGGATCAAACGGTTTGCTTACATAGGCCACGGCATTTTTAATGGCGTGCTGTCCCGAAAGACCGGTAATGACAATCACCGGTGTGTCTTTATATTCGCTTTTTGACAGTTTCCGGTAGAATCTGGGTCCCCATTCTTCGGGCATTTGGAGGTCGAGGGTGATCAGATCCGGCTTTTCCTGTTGCACGGCCTCAAATCCCTCGTTTGCATTATAAGCGGTGGCGGTATCATAGCCGTTGTCACCGAAAAGGGTTTCAAGATATTTAACCACTATCGGATCGTCATCGATGATCAAAATTTTTTTTGCCATAACAAACCCCTCTATGAATGATTATTGAAAATTGTATATTGAAAATTTCAGGGGTTCAATATTCAATATTCAATATTAAATTTTCAATTCCTGGGATGGCATTCGGCACACATCACAGGTCCTGATTTCTTCTCCAGATGACACCTTTTACAGTTTATGTGATAGAATTTTACCAGGGAGATGGGATATGAATCTTCCTCCGATGCATGGCACTCGGAGCATTCCATGTCTTCTGAAGATTCATCTTCAACGAGCTTTCCGTCTTCATACGTATGATGGCAGGCCGTACACTCATCAATTTCCGCAGTTTCGTTGTGCTCATCATGCTTAAAAGGAACCGGCGGTCTCATACGCTCAAAAAATGCACTGTCTTCGACGATTACTACATCTTCCTGGGAAAAGGCGGATATCCCAAAAATCAGAATGGCTGTAAAAAGGATTGCCGTGAGAACACGTATTTTCATCTGAGTCTCTCCCTTACTTCAAAGCATCTTACCGGGACCGGGTCTTGCCCAAAGAAGCGGTTATTCGCCCGGTTTCTCCATGGTCTCGTATAAAATGTCGCCGAGAAACTTGAGCTCCATTCCGAGACCATAGTGATGAATGATATCTTCAAGCCCGCCGTGACAATTGTGGCAGGGCGCAATAATCGTTTTAGCGCCTCTGGCTTTTACTGCAAATAACTGTTCCGCTTTCACCCGATTCCCGTCCACACGCTTCATTTTAAACGGTGGTCCGCAATTGATGACCCCGCCACCTGCCGAGCAGCAGTAATTATGTTCTCGGTTGGGTTCCATTTCGATAAACGTATCGCAGGTGAGCCCGACAACCTCACGGGCTTTCTCATGAAGACCGGCCCCACGGATGGTGTTGCAGGGATCATGAAACGTTACCGGGGTTTCATACTTTTTGGCAATCTTGATGCGGCCCTGGGTGAGCAGTTCATGATAGAAATCAATGGCATGAATAACCGGAACCGGATACATCTTCCATCCCAGTGCACGGTTTCCCACATCATATACGGAACGGTATGCATGGCCGCATTCTCCCATCACAATCCGTTTGACTTTGAGACGAATGGCCGATTCGAAATGCGCTTTTTTCAACCGGGCCATCATATCATTTTCCCCGGTGAACATGCACATGTCGCTGTTGTCCCAACCCGGACCCGCCGGCATGGTCCAGTCAACTCCGGCAACATTCATTATAACGGCGGCCTGATAGATCAAGCCGGCGCGAAATTTGGGTTCAGGACCGATAACAGAATAGTAGACATCGGCACCTACCTTATCCAGCGGAATCCTGAGATCCGGTATTTCATCCTGCGCCTCTTCCTCCTGCCATTGAAGCGTATCGATCCATTCATCATCCTTTACCCACATCTGGTTGGTTGTTGCGGCATGGCTGTGGGCCGTATCCTGTATGTATTGGGGCGTCACTTCCAGCAGGTAGCAAATCCGCCGCATCACTGTAATGAGATAGGCGATATCGATGCCGAAGGGGCAATACATGGCGCATCGACGGCAAAGATTGCATTCTCCGTGTGCGATCTCACAGGCCTGTTTGATAAATTCGACATCAACTTTCCCCTTCTTTTTCACCATTTCCCAAATGGTCTGCTTGATTTTTCCGGCAGGGGAATATGCGGGATCATTATCGTGGGAAAGGTAGTAATGGCAGGCTTCACTGCAAAGTCCGCAGTGAACGCAGGTATCCACATAGGTTTTGAAACGGGCTCCGCTCTCCCCTTTCAAAACCTTGTTGACCACCTGCTCGATTTTTTCAGGAGTGAGTTTTTCCGCGCCCTTTTCTATTCCAATATCTTGTACGCTCTTTTTTTCTTTGTGAATGGTTGCAGGTTCAACCATGATTTTTCCTCCTTAACGGAACCGCGGGTCCTACCCTTATAATCTATGTGTCAACCCAATTGAGCGATACCGTTCAATTGGAAGTTATTCGTTAATCGAAAGAGAGTCGCGCATTATTCCCCAAATTTTCAATATTCAATAAAAAATTTTCAATTAATCTACCAATCCCTCGCATGTCTGATAGCGCCGAATTCGGAACCGATATAGCCCCGGGTAAACGGGAAAAATATCATGTGAATGAGCCGGGTAAACGGAATGGCGGCCAGCATGATTTCACCCGACAGGATATGGGCGATCGCCATCACCTTATACCCCACCCATTGATGGTAGGTCCAAAACCCCGTAATAAACGGAGCGGCAACAATAGCCAAAATTACAAAATCGGCAGGCGTCGTTAAGAATTTAACTTCCGGCTGAATGATTCTTCTCACCAGAAAAAACACACAGCCGCCGATGACCACCAGGGTCATAAAATCAGCCACCCCATCCGATATAAACCACCAGCTGATATCCCACGCCTGCTTCCACAAAATAACGTGTGCAAACAGGAATATGGGAACGATGAACAGGCTGAGATGGAAGGCGAATGTAACTATGGTGAAGAAGGGGTTCTTTCTCCAGTTGGTACTGGCAAAGGGGACTATCCAGTGAATGATGGAGCGAAATGCATAATAGGGGCTCCAGTAGGCATAAACCATGGGGTCTTTCTTTTTAGCCAGCATGGCCATGGATATGAATCGATATAGACTCCCCCCGATAAAAATAATGAAGGAGACCCATACGAGGGGACCCGTCACGAATGCGTAAACATCATGCATAGCAAATCTCCTTAAATATCGGTAACCGATAAAACATGTCGATAATACGCGCCGCTCGATGAACCGCCTTCAATACCGCGAACCAAGAGTTTGTCACCCCCCGGGCTGAAGATGGGATCCCAAACGGATCCCCAAGATTCTTTAAACGGTTTACCGTCAACCAGCACTTGATACGCTCCGTCCTTCTCTACTTTTGCGGCAACATGGCGGCTGTCCGGGCTGAAAACCGGCTGCCAAACCATATCGTAGCCTCCGTTCCAGGCGGCTCCATCAACAGCAACGGTATATTTTCCGCCATCCTTGACGACACATGCGACCCGTTTCCCGTCCGGACTGAATACCGCATCGGTAACCAGATCGCCGAAAGTTAAAGACCAGGGATTCCCGTCCACGGCAATGGTCCATCGCCCGAATTTTGTCGCCACGATGGCTGCCAGCCTTTCTCCATCCGGACTGTACATGTGGTGCCACAACTGTGTGAATTTCCGATCCCAAACCGGTTTTCCGTCCTGCGCCAACATCCATCCGCCCGCGGTTTTCACGGGCGCGGTAACGGAATTGTCTTTGGGACTGAATTTCGGCTGCCAGACAGACGGGTACGTTGTATCCCAGCAATCGCCGTTAACGGCAATGGTGTAATCGTAAAGGGTCGTCCTCACTTCTGCCGCCACCTGGCTGCCGTCATGGCTTAAATCCATATCCCAGAGGTTAACAAAATTTTTTTCCCACGCTTTGCCGTCCACAGCGGCGGTGTAGCAGCCTTCTTTGTAAGTAAAAATATCCGCCTCTGAAAATGAAACGGTTTGGACAACAGCAGCGACGTGTTTTCCATCATGACTCAGGGTCATATTGCTCATGTTGGAAAACCCAGTTTCCCAGAGGGTGTCATTTGATGCAACAAAATATTCGCCGCCTTTTTGAACCGCCGCAATGATGTTATTGCCGTCCGGTGAGAACTGAGTGTTCCAAACGTAATCGAACCGATTTTCCCAGGCCGCACCATCAACGGCAACGGTCCATTCGCCGGTATCGGAAACCAGAGCGGTGAGCCGGTTGTCCGGGCCGAATCTCAAATACCATACCTTATCAAAACCGCCCTCCCATGCCGTGCCGTTTACGCAGACGTTGAACTCCATTTCATCTGTTTTCACAACGGCAGCGATCTTCTCGCCATCAGGACTTACATACGGCTCTTCGATCCAGGAATATGTATCTTTCCAGGCATCGATATCCGTAATTTGTTTTTTGCCGATGTCCCAGTCCCAGCTGCTAACATTAACCATGCGTTTACTCCTTGGATACCCAATCGGGTTGCAGCATTCATCAAAGAAAGCTCTGTCTTTTGTTCATAAAATACACTTAACGAGTATGTTTGACAAAGATTCTTTTAATATTTACAGATAGACGGTCTGTAATATACCATAACAATTAACCGGTCAATTCCACCATGTGGTAGTTTTGAATTATTCTTGTATAAACCGACTTTACATGTTAAGAAAATCAGTCTTAATCTAATATAGACGTCCCTATTTTAACATGATTTTAGCGGGTTAAGGTTCGAAAGGAGGATTAAATCTATGGATCAATTCAGGCGGTTTGCACCCATTGCCTTTTCCGTGTTAGCTGCATTGATCTTGCAGGCCATATTCGTCTTCGCAGATTGTAAAGACACACCCGGCAGGGCGGTCATTGCGTTTTCCAAAGCCTATTTTATGCTAGATCCGGCCATGGCCGATCGTCTCTGTGCCGACCGGAAAATGATCGGAGATATCGATACGGTCAATCACTATCTTCATATTGTTTCTCAAAAAGCCGGCGCGCGCGGCTTCCGCCTGGAATTTATGAAAAACAGGCTGTACAATATTAAGACAAAAACGCTTCGCATGGACGACACTTCTGCAGAAGTGCACCTCAAGGGAAGAAAACGATTTGCCATGAACCCGCTGTATGAGATCGTTGATCAGATTTTCGGGTTTAGCAAATCCCATGAAGTCGACCAGACGCTTTCCCTGGTAAAAAAAGATGGATCATGGAAAGTGTGTGGC
Source organism: uncultured Desulfobacteraceae bacterium (assembly GCA_964433795.1). Classification (GTDB taxonomy): domain Bacteria; phylum Desulfobacterota; class Desulfobacteria; order Desulfobacterales; family SURF-15; genus DUZK01. The sequence continues at coordinate 5,618 of CAYSUA010000100.1, forward strand.
GGACTATTTAACTTGCCCCTAGAGATTTGATTCCAACAAGTCAGATTGGACGCAGATTTGCGCAGATACACACAGATAATAGTCTTTTTTCTTAATCTTATTAATCCGCGTTCATCTGCGTCCCAAAAAAGGAAATTCCTATACCATAGATATATCGGCGCGTTTGAAAAAAATGGAACCCATCTATAAGTCTATTCGCAAACGCGCCCGTCAGATCGCATCCCGGAATTCATTGCCAAAATTCTACCAGGATTATTCCTCCGCGAATCGACTTTCTCGAAACATCTTTCGTTCTGAACCGCTGATTCGAGAAATTCGGATCCAAATCACCAAACAATTGGAAAACGACTTTGGACACGGCCTAAAGCATGCCGTTAAAGTTGCCTTTGATATCGGTATTCTGATGATAGTGGAAGGAAATCGATCCGGATATTCGGATATATATACTCAAAGGCGCGTCGTTCTGGCCCAATGCGCAGCTTTACTCCATGATATTGAGCGAAAACAGAATGAGCATGCACGGATCGGATCGGATACGGCAAGCCGGATACTGCATGATTATCCCTTTTCTCCGGACGAAATAGAAGACATCAGTCTGGCTATAAGAAATCATGAAGCGTTTAAATCCTCGGTTCCATTAAAACGGGATGAAGGGACATTGCTGTCGGATTGTCTTTATGACGCGGATAAATTTCGATGGGGGCCGGATAATTTCACCGATACCGTATGGCGAATGGTCTCATTTTCTAATACCCCCTTTGATCAGTTTGTCCAATATTATCCAAAAGGGATGAAAAGCCTGGAAAAAATTAAAAGCACATTTCGAACGGATACCGGAAAGCTATACGGACCACAGTTTATCGACCTGGGAATCGCAATCGGTGAAGAACTGTATCAAGTTATCCTGAATGAATTTTCAAAAACAACAGTCGATTATAAAACAAAAAGGAGTGAGTAATGAAAGAAGTCGTCATTGTCTCTGGGTGTCGTACCGCGATCGGTGCCTTTGGTGGAACTCTAAAAGACAGTCATGCTGCGACCATCGCCAGTGTTACAATGGAGGAAGCCGTCAAACGGGCGGGAATCGATCCGGCACTGATCGATGATGTTCGCTACGGGTGCAACTTGGAACCGGCCGATTCCCTAAATGTTGCACGGGTTGGCGCCCTGCTTGCCGGTATTCCGGCTCATGTTACGGCCGCCACCATCAATCGGGTTTGTATTTCCGGGATGGAGGCTGCACTCTCCGGCATGGCGATGATACAGGCGGGCATGGCGGATATTATCCTTGCCGGAGGCGTTGAGCACATGTCCGGTGTGCCCTATTCGGTACCGGCAGCCCGTTGGGGATGTAAACTTCAAGATCAGGTATTTGTAGATTCCCTCATACACGCTCTGCATTGCGGATCGCAGATCCTGCCGCATCCGGAGGAAGGGCCGGTTAATGCAGAAGAAGCGCCTCTCAGCCTGTTCAAGGGAAAGCCTTACATCATGGGACACACGGCTGAGTTTGTTGCCCAGCATTTGGATATCAGCAGGGAGGAAATGGACGAGGTTGCATTAAGAAGTCATAATAATGCCGAACGTGCAACCAAGGAGGGTCTATTTAAAGAGGAAATCGTATCCATGGAGATCCCCCGGCGGAAAAAAGCACCCCTGATCTTTGATGCCGATGAACACTTTCGGCCGGGACTCACCATTGAACAGCTTCAAAAGCTCTCCCCTGCATTTGTACCGAAAACCGGTAAGGTTACCGCAGGAAACTCAAGCGGAATCAATGACGGTTCTGCCGGACTCATCATCATGTCGGCGGAGAAAGCCAAAGCAATAGGTACCGCACCCATTGCCAAGATTAAGGCTGTGGGAAGAGGGGGGTGTCATCCGTCCGTCATGGGGCTGAGCCCGGTGCCGGCGGTAAACGCGCTGTTCGATTCGAGTGGGCTGAAAATGGATGATTTCGAATTCATCGAAATCAATGAAGCCTTTGCCGCACAATATATCGGATGTGAACGGGAGCTGGGGTTCAATCGAGACATCACCAATGTCAACGGCTCCGGCATCGGATTGGGACATCCGGTGGGCGCCACCGGGGCCAGGATTATGATCACATTGATGCATACGCTGAAGCGCGAGGGAAAAACTATGGGTTTGGCCACCCTATGCGGCGGCGGGGGCGTGTCCATGGCCTGCGCATTGGAAATGCTGTAGATTGTTCGCGTTCATTGAAAATCCACCTCCTTTCTGATAAAAATTGAAGCGATGTATCCGTTTCGAACGTAATGTTCCGGGGAAGGAAATGTCATGCCTTCAAACATCATATTCCCTGAAGGAATAGAAGGACCGCTCCATGACGCATTCATTCGCCTCATGGAGTTGATTCCCGATGAACAGCGTACGGAAAAAAAACTTCAGCGCCTTATCGCATTTCGACTCAAACTAGACGGGGAAGATCCTACTCGGGCATATATCTTTAAAAAGATCGAGCATGCAGCAAAATGCCAATATGCCGGAAATCTTTATGACTTTATGAAGGATGATAAGATCGAAATGTCCTGCGGCTTAAATGGATCAGATCCCCCCGATCTCATCGGATGACGGCTTAGATACTTGAAACTGGATGCTGGATGCTCGATGGAGGAATTTTAATCCGGCCGTGTCGCTTTCCAGGTCATCGAGTATCCAGAATCGAATATCGAGTATCGCTTCTTATCCAAGTATCCGGAAATATAAACTGCTTAGAACCGACCATGCCAGTGCAGCAACGGTCACGATTCCGCATCCAAAGGCGAGATATCGATGCCATAACGCTTCCTGCCGTCTCTCCCGATACCCGAACAGGTACCCGAGTATAACGCCTGCGGCAATCCCTCCGCCGTGAGCCCAGTTATTTATGCCCGGTACAAGAAAGCCGAATGCAAAGATCCCGATGGCCCACCCGCCAATCTGTTTATATATCGCCTGACCGTACGTACCCCCCCTGCTTTTGCCGTAATACAGGGAGGCTCCGATCAGACCGCAGACCGCTGCCGAAGCGCCCAGGGTGAACCGAACGCCCGCCAGATAGGAAACCCAGAATCCCGCAATGCCGCTTAAGGTATAAAGCACAACAAAGCGATGGGTTCCGTATTCTCTAAGAACAAAATAAGCCAGTTGCCGAAAGGCAACCATATTGAAAAAAATGTGCAACAGATTGCCGTGAAGATAATTAGCGGTAATCAATGTCCACCATCGGTCGAACCGAACAATCGGTATGGTGCCGGTTGCCCCCAACAGGAGGAGGCTGCGATTATCCGGCGATAACAGGGTAAACGGATTCAACGATAAATTGGGTCTCCAGGGGCTCAACAGCAGGGAAATGATATACAGGCCCATGCATGTGGAAATCACGACCCGAATAGGAAAATCCTCCCGACGGATATTGAATTTGTTCTTCCACCATACGCCGGGTCTCGGGGTCCCGCAGTAAGGGCACCTGGGCTCATCCATACTGATCAGTTTTCTGCACCTCGGGCAAAGAATCGATTGTCTATTCATCCATCACCTTTCTGAGTACGTACGGCAATATACCTCCGTTGTTGAAATAATCGACTTCAACGTCCGTATCCAATCGGGCAACGGCTTCGAATCGAATCTCCGTTCCATCCGGTTTTATTGCTTTGACGTCAATGGTTTTTCTTGGCGAAATTTCACTCAAACCGCAGATAGAAAAGGTTTCCGATCCGTCGATCCCCAAAGACTCCCAGTTGTCGCCCTCTTTGAGCATAAGAGGCAGGACGCCCATTCCGATCAGATTGCTGCGATGAATCCGTTCAAACGATTCGGTGATGACAGCCCGCCCCCCAAGGAGGACGGTTCCTTTTGCCGCCCAGTCTCTTGAAGAACCGGAACCGTATTCCTTCCCTCCCAAAACGACCAAGGGGGTGCCTTCCTTTCGATATTTCAAAGCCGCTTCATAGATAAACATCTCTTCTCCGCTTGGAAAGACCTTTGTAAAGGATCCCTCCTTAGGTGCAACCAAACTGTTTTTGATCCGGATGTTGCCGAAGGTTCCCCGCATCATCACTTCATGATTTCCGCGCCTTGAACCATAGGAGTTGAAATCCTGCGAATCGACTTTTTGGGACTTGAGATATTGCCCGGCCGGATAGGCTTCTGCAATGGCACCGGCCGGGGAAATATGATCTGTCGTAACGGAGTCTCCCAATAATACCAGTACCCGGGCGTCTTTGATGTCATCGGGCGGCGACGGTTCTGAGGAAAAATTTTCGAAATAGGGTGGACTCTTGATGTAGGTGGATGATTCATCCCAGTCGTATGTGGTGCTTTCCGATACTGAAAGGTTTTTCCAACGGCTGTCGCCTTCAAAAATACGTCCGTATTCCGCTTCATAAAATTCTCTTTTTACATGCTTTTCAATCAGGGTCTGGATTTCCGCAGAACTCGGCCAGATCTCTTCAAGATAAACCGGTTGCCCGTTTGGGTCCAGGGCCACGGGTTCCTGGGTCAAATCCACATCTATTCTACCGGCCAGTGCAAAGATGACCACCAGCATCGGGGAGGCGAGAAAATTCGATTTAATGCTTTGATGGATCCGGGCTTCAAAATTACGGTTTCCGGAAAGTACTGCCGCCACATTAAGATCATTTTCTGCAATCACCTTTTCGATTTCAGGATGCAAAGGGCCGGAGTTTCCGATACAGGTAGTGCAGCCGAATCCGGCAAGATGAAACCCGATAGCCTCAAAATAAGGCATAAGGCCGGCATCCTTAAGATAGTCCATCACCACCTTCGAGCCGGGAGCCAGCGATGTTTTCACACACGGCGGAACCCGCAGTCCCTTCTGGACCGCCTTTTTCGCAACCAGCCCCGCTCCCAACAGTACGTAGGGATTTGAGGTATTGGTACAGGAGGTGATGGCTGCAATGACGACACCGCCGTCGCCTATTTTTTCCTCTGTTCCATTGATGTCCACCTCATAAAGTCTCGGGCTCACCGGAACGCATGCATCTGCCCGAACCGTCCGGCATCCGGATTCGTCGAACAGTGTGGATATCTGATCCATGTTCAGATCTCTTTTGTATTCACATCCGAGCACCCCGGCAAAACTTCCCTTTAATTCGGTCAAGGGGATACGGTCCTGGGGCCTTGCAGGACCCGAGACAGCCGGTTCAATAACGGACAAATCGACTTCCAGCATTTCCGTATATTCAGGTGCTTCATTTCCCGTATGAAATAGCTTCATGGCTTTGGTGTATGTCTCGACGCGTTCGGCAATTTCTTCACGATTGGTTATTTTCAAATAATCGATGGTCTTCTCATCCACCGGAAACAGGCTAACCGTTGCCCCCGCTTCCGGTGTCATGTTGGAGATGGTGGCTCTATCCGGAACCGTCAAGTTCTTTAAGCCGGGACCGAAATACTCGATGAACTTTTCCACCACTCCTCTTTGTCTCAGCATTTCGGTGATATGCAAAACCAGATCCGTTGCCGTCATCCCTTCTTTCAACTCACCCTTTATTTTAATTCCGATGACTTCGGGAATGGTCATGTAATATGGCTGGCCCAGCATGACCGCCTCTGCCTCAATTCCTCCCACACCCCAACCGAGCACGCCGATGCCGTTAATCATGGTCGTATGAGAGTCGGTTCCTACCAGGGTGTCCGGAAAAGCGATTTCAGTGCCTGCATCATCGGCGGTCATAACGGATTGACCCAGGTATTCGAGATTCACCTGGTGGCAGATGCCTGATTTGGGCGGCACCACATTGAAGTTGGAAAAACTCTTCTGAGCCCATTTCAGCAAAGCATACCGTTCACCATTCCGCTCATATTCTTTTTCCACGTTCTTTTCGATGCAATCTTTGGTTCCGAAATAATCCACCTGAATCGAGTGATCCACAATTAAATCCACCGGAACGAGCGGATTAATCTTTTTCGGATCGCCGCCCAATTGTTTTACCGCATCACGTATGGCAGCCAGATCTACCACTGCCGGAACGCCTGTAAAATCCTGCATCAGCACCCGTGCCGGATGAAAGGGAATCTCAACCGGTTTTTTGTAGGTTTTTTTCCATTGGGCAATGTTTATCAGGTCTGAATCTTTGACTACCCGTCCATCAAGCTTTCGAAGGAGATTTTCCACAAGAATCCGGATGGAAACCGGAAGCCTCTGAATATCCGCAATTCCTTTCTCTTCCAACCGATTGATATCAAAAATACGGTAAGACCTGGTTTTGACATCGATTTGGCGGATAAAATCCTGGTTGTCCATGATCAACTCCTCACCATCTAATGATTCGGTAAAAGATAGGTCTGTTTTGTTATTCTGAAATTAATAACATGGAAGGGTACTGTTGACAATCGGCAACAGTCAAGTGTGACGGTGAACACAGCCATATATGTTCTTTATAGTTATTATTTGTTATTATAAGGAATTATCAATATGATATTGCGGTAATTATTGACAAATGTTAACTCATGCGCGTAAAAACTCAGACCTGAAAACAGAACAGCATCTAACAACGGGATTTTTAAAATGACGCAAAAACTCCTTTCCACCAAAGAAGTGGCGAAATTCCTGGGAATCAATGAAAAGATGGTCTACTCACTGGTGTCGGAAAAAGGGCTTCCGGCAACCAAAGTTACCGGAAAGTGGCTCTTTCCGCAGCTGCTGGTGGATCAATGGATCGAATCGCGAACCATCAACTACCCGGAATCTAAAGGAAAATTACCCGCCCAACAGGAGCTGGTCATCGTCGCGGGGAGCAATGATCCGCTTCTGGATGCCACTTTGTCTTTGTTTAACAGTCTTCACGCAGACAATATGGCGGTTTTCGGGAATATGGGAAGCTTAGGCGGGCTGCGGGCATTGCGAAGGAATCTATGTCACATTGCTTCCAGCCACCTGCTTCAGGATAACGAAACCGAATACAATTTTGATTTTGCCCAAGCTGAACTGGATCGTGTCCCCGCAATGGTGAATTTCTGTCTCCGGGAACAAGGACTCCTGATCCGGAAAGATAATCCGAAACGCATATCTTCCATCGCCGATCTTGGAGGACCCGACATTCGCATCGCCAATCGTCCGTTGGGTACGGGTACCCGGTTGCTGCTTGATCGTGAACTCTCCAAATCCGGAATAGAAGGCGGATCCATCGACGGATATCCGAATGAATTCCACCGGCATCTGGATATCGGGCTTGAAGTGTTATCGGGCCGGGCCGATGCCGGACCCGGTATTCGGGCAGTTGCAGGAATTCTCGATCTCGAATTTATTCCTCTTCGCTGGGAGCGGTTCGATTTTATGATTTCAAAAGATCGTTTTTTTGATGAAGGCGTCCAGCGGTTCCTCGGTCTGCTCCATGATAACGCTTTTAAGGAACTCGCGAGTAAGTTCACCGGATATGATTTAAATCTCACGGGACGGATGGTTTTCCCGGAAGATAATATGACAAAGGAATAAATTTAGAAGATTGATGGATTCGTAAAAAGTCGAATTCATCAAGTATTTAGTGTATTGTGTTTAGTATTT
>CAYSUA010000101.1:0-13058 GCA_964433795.1 uncultured Desulfobacteraceae bacterium
TACGGTTTGTCATCCAATATGCCGATAACCATTGTGATTTTCCGGTCCTTTAACGCTTGGGTTAAATGCTTTTTCAAGGCTCTGGCGGCCATAAAATTATGGGCGCCATCTAAAATGATTAGAGGCTTTTGTTGAACGATCTCAAGGCGTCCCGGCCATTTCGTATCCAATAGCCCCGTTTTGATCTGCTCTTGTGTGAGGGAGACTTTCTTTTTCATCAGACATTCGCATGCAGCCAGCACCAGGGCTGCGTTTCTGATTTGATGGGGCCCGGGGAGTCCTGTTTTTAATCCTTTCCACACATGTTCAAATCCAAAGTAGGAAAAAGTATCTACCGGTGTTCGCCGAACCTTAAATGAATCCCCGTAGCGATAGATGGGTGCCGATTTTTCCAGCGCAACGGCTTCAATGACGGATTTCGCTCGCTTTTGCTCGATTCCCGTGATTACCGGTACATTTCGTTTGATGATGCCTGCTTTCTCCCCGGCTATATCTGCCAACGTACGGCCGAGATGCATCCGGTGTTCCATGGATATGTTGGTAATAATAGCGAGTTTCGGTTTGATCACATTGGTGGCATCCAGCCTGCCCCCCATACCGGTTTCAATGATCGCCCAATCCACCTTCTGCCTCGAAAACTCATGGAATGCCATGGCGGTGGAATACTCGAAAAAGGTGGGCTGGCGCTTACCCTTGTATGTTTCTTTTACCGTTCGATAAGCAGAAACCACCTGATCATCGGATATCGGGGAGTTGTTAATGCAAATTCGCTCATTAAAGCGAACCAGATGGGGCGAGGTGAACAAACCCACCCGGTTACCGGCTTTATGGAGTATGGAGGATAGGGCGGCAGCAACGGATCCCTTGCCGTTGGTCCCGGCTACATGAATAGAGGAATACTGATTTTGAGGATGTCCCAAGCCCTTTAGCATATTTCGGATGGTGGACAGCCCCAGGATCATCCCAAATCGCCTGAGCCCATACATCTCTTTCAGGCTTTGGTCATATGATTTCGGCTTTTTCATAAAAGAAAACCCGGCGAAATCGCCGGGTTGTCAGATGGTTCTCACCTTTTGGTTACCTTTAACGGTTTGCTTTTGCGGCGGCAATTCTTTTCCTTCTTAAAGCCTCCCTCTGCTTTCTGCGCCTGAATTCGCTCGGTTTTTCATAGCTTTTTTTCAGTTTCAGGCGCTTGAATAGGCCGTCATTTTGAATCTTTTTCTTCAAAATACGCATGGCTTTTTCAAGATCATTGTCCAACACCCTTACTTCAATCGGCTTCAAACTATCTCGCCCCTTTCGTTCCATCCCCGGAAAAATTTGGATGGTTATTTGGAAAAGCTCAAATATAAACAGTATTAGTAGAATTGGCAAGAAAAATGTTGCGATTTTATAATTTTGAGACAAGCTCGGCGGTCACATCTTTCACACCGGGCTTTCCGTCCAGTTCTATATATTTGACGGCTTCTTCCTCACCGGATTTATCTTTGAAATAATAGGTTGCAGCCAACGTGCCGTCGACCGAATTGTAGTAAATATCATGACGTTTATTAATCGCTGCCTCATCTTGATCATCGGATCGGGTTTTGAGTTCCCCGCCGCAGACACGGCATTTATCCCCGTCCGGTTTGATGGCATCGATGAATATATTGTTCGGGTGGTTGTTATCGTTGACGCATAGCCGCCGGCCCATGATTCTGTTTTTTGCAATTTCGCGATCCAGAATGATTTCCACCACGACATCCAAGGCCATTCCGGCTTGTTGAAGAGCGGCATCCAGTTTCTCCGCTTGATTCTTGTTTCTCGGAAAACCGTCCAGCAGCCAACCGTTTTTGCAGTCATCCTGCTGTAATCTGTCCAGAATCATGGGAATGGTTATCTCATCCGGTACCAAATCTCCCCTGTCGATGTATTCCTTGGCTTTTGAGCCGAGTTCGGTTCCGTTCTGAATGTTTTCACGGAAAATCGCGCCTGATTCAATATGCGAAATGCTATATTTATCCTTAAGAATAGCCCCCTGTGTTCCTTTTCCACTGCCATTGGGCCCAAAAAATAAGATGTTCATGCCACGGTCTCCTTTCCATTATTTCATATCGTTTCGCAAACAACGCCGGTCTACCTATAAGAATGATGATACCTTGTCAAGAGCCGGGCAAAAGATCTTTTGATCGTATATATTGCCGGATCTGGGAGAACGCTTCGGCTTTTGTGGTAATCTCCCCAGCCAGTCTTTTTTCTTCAATGTGGGTTAAGATCGTTTTGAACAGCGGTGAAGGAGACAGCCCAAATTCCCTAATGAGATCGTGCCCGGTCACCAATTTCGGTTTGTGGCGAACTTCTTTAAATTTTAAAAAGAAGTCTTCAAACAATTTTCCGATAAAACGATGAAAGCGATGATCCGCCTTTTTTTCTTTTGCCATCTGATCGGCCAGTGCATGTAACAGAACATAAGGCGTCATTTCTCCGTTTTTCATGAAAAAACGGGTTACCCCTTTTGGGGTTAAACGTCGCTGCCTTTCCGATTGAAATAGATGAAACGGCAACAGATGGCAGCGGACCATGTGTTCAATAAATCGTGCGTCATGATTGGAGAGTTTCAGACGCCTAAAAACAGACCCGATGATTTTAATCCCGGTTTTTTGATGTCCGTAGAAGTGAGTGTCTCCCGTATTACCGATGGATTTTGACGACGGTTTGCCGATATCATGCAGCAGCGCTGAAAGTTTCAACAGCATTCTTAAATGATCGTCTAATAGGTTATCCAAACGATGGAAAAGATTCGGCAGCAAGTCTTTAAGGTTTGTGAAAATATGCTCCATATATTCTATGGTCGACAGGGTGTGAACCCATACATCGTCTGTATGAAACCGGTTTTGAGTGCATCCTTTAAGGGATGAAAGTTCCGGAAAGATGGCGAATAACAAATCAGATTCAACCATCTCCATCAGATACTTATACGCATTTTCCACCCGGAGCAGTTGAAAAAGCTCTTCTCGAATCCGTTCTCCGGCGGACACGCTGATTTTACTGGAATTTTTTTTAATTGCCGTCTGTGTGGGCGGATCAATGTTAAATTTTAAAACCGCTGCCATGCGGTATGCTCGAATCAGGCGAACCGGATCTGTTTTAAAAACATCTTCCGATGTCATTCGGACGATCCTGTTTTTAAGGTCTGTTCGGCCGCCATGAATGTCGATCACTTCTCCGGATGCCGTGGGATACGCCATGGCGTTGATGGTAAAATCCCTTTGACGTATATCTTCCTCTATCGTTTTTCCTTTCACGCACTGAATATCGATTGACACATGATCCAAAATGATCCGATACAGGATGAATCCGGGTTTTCCCAGTCGAATCAAGTGCCCTTGGGTATGGGCGGATATGGTCTTGGCCGTACCTTCCGGGTCTTTTAAGACCACCAGATCAAAATCAGTGGGGCTGCGATCCAAAAAGAGGTCCCTGACGCATCCGCCTACGAGATATGCACCCTTGAGTGGGGGGAAATATTGTTGAAGCTGGGGCATCCTCGACTTTCGCTCAATTAGATGTTTCGGTTGATGTCGGTTGAACAATAGCTTATTTTTTAATAAGTTGCTACCCAAACGAAAAAACGATGCGCGGTGACTATGATTTCCATTGATGGGTAACCGATTTGAGAAAGCGGCTGATGAAAGGAAAAAAACACCACAAGACACACTTAAAGATCTCTGTGACCGGTGGAGCGGGATCGGGTAAATCATCCGTATGCTCGCGGTTTAAAGAATTAGGGGCTTGGGTCATCAGTGCGGATGAACTGGCAAGAAAAGTTGTACGGCCAGGATCTTCGGGTTTCGAGAAAATTGTCGAGCACTTTGGACAAGCGATTCTACAATCGGACGGCACCTTAAACCGCAGGAAGATGCGGGAGGTCATGCTGTCGGATGAGACAGCGAGAAAAGATCTCGAACGGTTGATTCACCCTGAAATTCTTGACCAGATGAATCTTGAGATTCGAAAAGCGGTGAAGGCGGCACACCGGCTCATTATCGTGGAAGTGCCGCTGCTTTTTGAACTCAATATGGCCGATGAATTTGACCATGTGGTTATGGTTTCGGCAGACTCAGACATTAAAGTGAAACGACTGATGGATCGCGACCGGGTCTCCGAGACGGATGCTCGGGCATTGGTGGCCGTTCAACTGCCGGACGAACTCAAGGAAAAACAATCGGATCATGTTATTCGAAACAATAAATCTTTAAAGGATTTAATAACTGCTGTCGATGACCTATATAGTCGGTTGGCCGCAAAATTATCCAAAACCGCTTGACAGAATGTCGATCATGGTATATTTTGCACGTGATTTAAAGTGCCCGCCTATTGGAGTGAATGCCATATTGAAAAAAATCTGAAAAAAATCTTCAATTAGTGCACTCATATTTCTCCATCATTGCCAGCATGGAACCCAGTTCGTATTGCACCAGTATTTGGGCGCTTTTTTACCGACCTAAATGGAGTCAAGATCCCTTTTGGAACGCATAGCCGGTCGCAGGTCTTTCATATCCGCTGGGTTATAGGGCAGTCATTCATTTGGCGAATAATATGACAACCCGCAGGGTTGCCGACTCGGAGACATTCATAAAATATAACTAGTAGAAGAAATTGGAGTACAGGATTAATGAAAATCGTTGAGCTTAAAGACAAAAAAATCAGTGAGCTGACCCAGATGGCCAAAGGGTATCATATTGACGGAGCTGCTGGGATGCGTAAACAAGAGCTCATCTTCGCGCTGCTCCAGGCCGAGATTGAAAAAGACGGGCTTATTTTCGGCGAAGGTACTTTGGAAATTCTTCCGGACGGGTTCGGGTTTTTAAGGGCACCGGATTACAATTACCTGCCGGGTCCCGACGATATCTACGTTTCTCCCTCACAAATCCGTCGTTTCAACCTCAGGACCGGCGATACCGTATCCGGCCAGATCAGACAACCGAAAGAGTCGGAGCGATACTTTGCATTGCTCAAGGTTGAAGCCATCAATTATGAGGATCCGGAAATTGCCAGAGAGAAGATCCTCTTCGACAACCTCACCCCCCTTTATCCTGAAACGAAGATCAAACTGGAGACGAGTGCGGATAATTATTCCACCCGGGTCATGGATTTATTGATCCCGATCGGATTTGGCCAGCGGGGACTCATCGTCTCGCCGCCAAGAGCCGGAAAAACCATGATCTTACAAGCCATCGCCAACGCCATCGTCGCCAACCATAAAGATATTATGATGTTCGTTTTGCTGATCGATGAGAGGCCTGAAGAAGTAACCGATATGGCACGGTCCGTCAAAGCCGAAGTCATCAGTTCCACCTTTGATGAACCGGCTGAAAGGCATGTGCAGGTTGCAGAAATGGTGGTGGAAAAGGCCAAACGGCTGGTTGAGCATAAGAAAGATGTGGTTATCCTGCTGGACAGTATCACGAGACTGGCGCGTGCCTATAATTCGGTGATTCCGCCAAGCGGTAAGATTCTATCCGGTGGTGTCGACTCCAACGCATTGCAGCGACCCAAACGATTTTTTGGTGCTGCCAGAAATATCGAAGAAGGCGGCAGCTTGACCATCATAGCGACAGCATTGATCGATACGGGAAGCCGGATGGATGAGGTGATTTTTGAGGAATTCAAGGGCACCGGTAATTTGGAAATACAGCTTGACCGGCGACTTGCCGATAAGCGGGTCTTTCCGGCCATCGATATCAAGAAGTCCGGAACTCGAAAAGAAGAACTTCTACTGGAGGATGAAACCTTGAACCGCGTATGGATTTTGAGAAAGTTGTTCGCTTCCTTGAATACATCGGATAGTATGGAATTTTTGCTTGATAAAATGAACGGAACAAAACATAATCAAGATTTTCTTGATTCCATGAATGCATAAAATATAGACAGGCAGGGGGTAAAAGAAATTATGAAAACTGACATTCATCCTGAATATTCCACGACCGCCATTAAATGTGCTTGCGGCAATGTTTTAGAGGCAGGTTCAACGAAAAATGACATCCGGGTTGAAATCTGTTCCAAGTGCCATCCTTTTTTCACCGGGAAACAGAAACTCATAGACTCTGCCGGCCGTATCGAACGCTTTCGCAGGAAATATGAAAAATTCCAGAATCAGTAGTGAAGGATACCCGAGTCCGTTCCCATTCAGCCGCCATATTCAGAAAATAGGAATTACGGCTGCCTACCGCTCTATGGCTTAACAGCGCATATTAACTCATTTCCGGGTTTTAGATAAGCGTTGGGTTTTTAAACAACATACTCAAGTTTCGCACCCCTAAGATACAGGGATAGCGTTTCAACTGAGTGGTGAATGGGATTTTTTAAAGGTAAAACAGTTTTGAAGAAGGTCGATTGCCGAGGATATGTTTACCAAACTTACAGGTGTTGAAGATCGATATATCGAACTTGAAAAAGTGTTGAGCGATCCGGAGACCGTTCGTGATCGCGAGGCTTTTGAAAAATATAGCCGCGAGCATGCAGAGCTGGGCAAGATTGTCGATACCTTCAGGGCGTATAGACAGGTACTGAAAGAGCTGGAAGAGAGCATGGAGTTGATGCGGGATTCTGATCCCGAGATCAAAAACCTGGCGAAAGATGAAATGGAGTCTCTCAATGAAAAGAAGGAAGCGCTTGAGCAAGATCTGAAAAAGCTCTTGCTTCCGAAAGATTCCAACGATGATAAGAACGTTTTAATCGAAATTCGTGCGGGTACCGGTGGTGAAGAAGCCGGACTGTTTGCCGGCGATTTGTTCAGGATGTACGGCCGATATGCTGAAAACAAAGGCTGGAAAGTGGAGATCATGAGCCAAAATGTTACCGGCGTGGGGGGGCTGAAAGAAATCATTGCAATGTTTCACGGCAAGGGAGCATACAGCCGGTTCAAGTTCGAAAGCGGAACCCATCGGGTCCAACGGGTTCCGGTTACGGAAACCCAGGGGCGAATCCACACCTCGGCGGTAACGGTAGCCGTGTTGCCTGAAGCGGAAGATGTGGAGGTGAATGTGGATCCAAATGAAATAAAGGTGGATGTTTACCGCGCCACCGGCCCGGGCGGTCAATCGGTGAATACCACGGATTCTGCGGTGCGTATTACCCATTTGCCCACCGGATTGGTGGTAACCTGCCAGGATGAAAAGTCCCAATTAAAAAATAAAAATAAGGCCATGAAAGTTCTCCGGGCCCGGCTTTTGGATCGAATGGTACGAGAGCAGACTGAAAAACGATCGGAACAACGAAAGAATCAGATCGGAAGCGGAGATCGGAGTGAGCGGATCCGGACATACAATTTTCCGCAAGGCCGGGTAACGGACCACAGAGTCGGACTGACCCTTTATAAACTTGAGGGCATCATGCAAGGCGATATCGATCATATCCTCGATGAACTTGCAACGCATTACCAGAGCAAGGCGTTACAACATGCAGAATCAGAGCAACAGGGAGCGCCAATGGACCATTCTTAGTCTTATCCAATGGACCACTTCCTATTTTAAATCCCATCATATCGAAAACCCGAGAGCAGATGCAGAGATTTTGCTGGCGCATGCACTTAGCCTGGAACGAATCGATCTTTATCTCCGCTACGATCAACCGCTGAATCCCGGTGAACTCTCCCGATTCAAGCTTCTGATCAAGAGAAGAATTCAACGTGAACCGATTGCATACATTACCGGGACCAAAGAGTTTTGGTCGTTGGATTTTCGTGTAACAACCGATGTGCTGATCCCTCGCCCCGAAACCGAATGTCTGCTTGAAAAGGCTCTAGTCGGTCTTTCGGGAGAAACTCCCCTGCGTATTCTGGAACTCGGCATCGGGTCCGGGGCCGTCACAATTGCCCTTGCATCCGAAAAGCGGAATCATCACTACGTTGCCTCCGATCGGTCCGTGTCTGCCGTCCGTCTGGCCGGGGCGAACGCCAAACACCATAAATTGAACCGCTTAATATCGTTTTTTGTCGGGGACTGGTTCCAGCCCCTAAATGAAGATGGCTTTTTCGATATGATTATTTCCAATCCCCCGTATATCAGAACCGAAGAGATTGAACGCCTTGAGCCGGAGATATTCCGATATGAACCCCGCATCTCATTGGACGGCGGGGAGGATGGTTTGCAGTGCATTGAGCAGATCCTTGTAAAAGCCCATCATTACTTGAAACCGAAAGGAAAGCTACTTTTAGAGATGGGACATGACCAAAGAGAGAAAATTCAAGCCATCCTGAATTCCATGGGCCGTTATGATAATATTTCCTTCTTTATGGATTACAGCGGCCATGATCGGGGCGTTCAGCTGGAGAAAAAATCGTAAAAAGAGGTTGCGAAGATTTCAATAAACTGTTACTTATTTACGTTTTAAGAAACACACGCCTTTGGACCTGTTTCCGGTTGCCCCATCTGTAGGGGTTGGGAGCAGGGGTGAAAAAGGCGGTGGAAGAAACCAAATCAAAAGGAGAATAAGATGGCATACATTACCATGAAAGAACTTCTGGAAGCCGGCGTCCACTTTGGTCATCAGACCAAGCGATGGAACCCGAAGATGAAGCAGTATATCTTCGGGGCTCGAAACGGGATTTACATTATCGATCTTCAAAAAACCGTCAGGATGTTTAAGACAGCTTACAACTTCATTGTCGATACGGTTGCAAACGGGCAGTCCGTGTTGTTCGTGGGGACCAAAAAACAGGCTCGGGAATCGATTTACGAAGAAGCGAATCGATGCGAGATGTTTTATATTCATAACCGATGGCTCGGCGGGATGCTTACCAATTTTCAGACCATCAAGCAGAGCATTGATCGCCTGAATTACCTCAATACGATCCAAAACGACGGATCCATCAATCTGTTTCCGAAAAAGGAAAGACTTAAGCTAGGCAAAGAACAGGGGAAACTCGACAATAACTTGGGGGGCATTCGAAGCATGGTAAAATTGCCCGGCGCCATTTTCATTGTCGATCCCAAGAATGAAGCCATTGCCGTGCGAGAGGGAATGCGATTGAACATACCGATTGTTGCCATCGTCGATACCAATTGTGATCCGGACGAAATCGACTACATCGTACCCGGAAATGACGATGCCATTCGGGCCATCCGCCTGTTAACCTCACGGGTGGCTGATGCGTGTATCGAGGGAAGGGAAAAATACGAAGAAAAAATACAGGCTGAAGAAGACAAACAGGGAGAAGAGGAATCTGAAATTACCGTAGCTAGTTCGGAGTTAAAACCGGGTGAGCGGAAGGTGATTTCAGACGGTACGGAAGGGCCTGTGGTTGAAATCATCAAACGGGGAACCCCGGCAACGGATGCGACCGAGAATGAACCTGGACCGGAAATAGAAGAAGCGGTTGAACAGGAAGTTGAAAAAGAAACAGAAGTGTCGGTGGAATCAGAAGATACAGGAGAACAGAAATGACAGCCATTAGTGCAGAAATGGTAAAAGAGCTGCGGGAAAAAACCGGAGCCGGAATAATGGATTGCAAAGCAGCGCTGACCGAAAGCGATGGAAATATAGAAGCGGCTATCGATTATCTAAGAAAAAAAGGAATCGCCACTGCAAAGAAACGGGCCGGCAGAGCTGCAAGTGAGGGAACCATTCAGTCTTACATACATATGGGAGGCAAAATCGGTGTCATGGTTGAGGTCAACTGCGAAACCGATTTCGTGGCTAAAAACGATGATTTCAGAGATTTAGCCAAAAATATCGCCATGCATATTGCGGCCACCAATCCCGTTGGAATTATCCCTGAAGATGTGCCCGAGGATATCATCGAAAGAGAGAAAGATATCTATCGTGCGCAGGCGTTGGAAACGGGCAAACCGGAGAATATCCTGGATAAAATCGCAGAAGGAAAGCTCCAGAAGTTTTTCAAGGAGAACTGCCTCTTACAGCAGCCCTATGTTCGAGATCCGGATATGACCGTTGAGGATCTACTGAATGAGGCCATCGGCAAAATCGGCGAGAACATCACCATTAGACGGTTTAGCCGTTTTCAGATTGGAGAATCCTAAACCTTGGCCACTGCCAAATACAAGCGCGTGCTTCTTAAACTCAGTGGTGAAGCCCTCATGGGGGATACGGGTTTCGGTATTAGCCCGGACGTCATGAAATACGTTGCCGGTGAAATCCAGTCGGTGACTGAATTGGGCGTTGAAACCGCGATTGTTGTCGGCGGGGGAAATATTTTTAGGGGAATTCGTGCCGCCTCATACGGAATGGATCGGGTGTCAGCCGATCACATGGGAATGCTGGCCACGCTGATAAACAGCTTGGCACTCCAGGATGCACTTGAGAATATCGGTTTGCAGACCCGAGTTCTATCGGCCATTAATATGCATGAAGTTGCCGAGCCCTTTATCGTCCGCAGGGCCATCCGTCATCTGGAAAAAAAGCGGGTGGTCATACTTGCCGCCGGTACCGGGAATCCCTATTTTACGACGGATACAGCGGCGGTTTTGAGAGCCCAGGAGGTTCATGCCGAGATTTTGATGAAAGCCACCAAAGTCGATGGTGTCTATGATTCGGATCCGGCGGAGAATCGAAACGCCGAATTCATCAAGCAGATCGATTACATGCAGGTTCTGGAAAAAAACCTCAAGGCTATGGATATGACCGCGATTTCTCTGGCCATGGACAACGACCTCCCTCTGGTTGTCTTCAGGTTAAAAGAGAAAGGAAATATCCTGAGAGTTGTTTGTGGGGAAGATATCGGGACCGTGATCACCAACGGATAGGGTTTAACGTTACATTCACGTTCGTCGAATAACGACAACCGAGCCTTTAACTCAAAATCACGTAAAGAGGTCAATCCCCATGATAGAAGATATCTACCAAGAGTCCAGGGAGCGGATGGACAAATCGATTGCTTCTTTGTCCAATGAACTCAAACGGATTCGGACGGGCCGTGCATCCCTATCGCTTCTCGACAGTATCCGGGTCGATTATTACGGAACCCAGACTCCGCTGAATCAGATGGCTACCCTTGCCGTACCGGAAAGCCGGTTGATCACCATTCAGCCGTGGGATGTTTCCGTGATCAAAGAAGTCGAGAAAGAAATTTTGAAATCCGATCTGGGCCTGACCCCATCCAATGACGGAAAGATTATCCGTATTGCCATTCCGCCGCTGACTGAAGAGCGAAGAAAGGAACTCGTCAAGCTGATCCACAAGATGTGCGAAGATTACAAGGTTGCGGTTCGAAATATCAGAAGAGATTCCAATGAACTCCTGAAAGGCTTTAGAAAAGACGGTGACATTTCCGAAGACGATGCCTTCAGAGCACAGGACAAGGTTCAGAAAATAACGGATGAGTATATCCAGCAAATCGACGAGGTCTATAAAGAAAAAGAGAAAGAGATCCTTGAATTCTAGTGGACCATCCGCCGGTGACCGCCTCCTCGATCCGTCAAAACTCCCCCGGCATGTTGCCGTCATTATGGATGGAAACGGCCGGTGGGCGAAGAAGCGTTTGCTGAATCGAATCAAGGGTCATGAAAAAGGTGCGGAGGCGGTAAGAACCATTGTGCGCACCTGCCGTGAATTGGGCATTTCCATATTAACCCTGTATGCGTTCTCCACAGAAAATTGGCAGCGGTCCAAATCGGAAATCGCCGCCCTGATGACGCTGCTTGAACGGTTCCTGGAGTCTGAAAGACAGGAACTCATGGAAAACAATATTCGACTGACTGCCATCGGTCAGATTGAGCGGCTTCCGAAATCGACCCAAAGCGTCCTGAAAAAAATCATGGATCTCACCAAGGACAACGAATCCATGATATTGAACCTTGCGTTGAGCTATGGCGGTCGAGATGAGATTCTCAAGATGGTGCGACGTATCGCTGATAAGATAAAATCCGGCGAACTCGAACCTGAGGCCATCACATCAGAACATATTGTCGATCACCTTTACACAGGTCAAATGGCGGATCCGGATATTCTGATCCGGACCAGCGGCGAGATGCGGGTGAGTAATTTCCTGTTGTGGCAAATCGCCTACTCGGAAATCTTTATCACCCCGACATTATGGCCGGATTTTACTAAAGATGAGTTTCTCAATATCCTATTCGATTTTCAAAACCGCGAGCGACGGTTCGGCAGAGTCTAACCATCCCGGCTATCTCTAATGATGCAGTTAAAACGTTGGATCACCGCGATAATAACACTCCCCCTTCTTGTTGCGCTTGTTTATAAAGGGCATCCGGTTCTGTTCTTTTTATTTGTCAGCCTTGTATCCGTGCTGGCCATGTGGGAGTATTTCCGGATCGTATACGGCAACCGGGATGAAACAAGCATCCACCTTATATCCGGTTTGGGGTTTGCCGTGGGCCTGATAATCATGTGGGCGGCTTTTATCGGAACAGCGGAATTGATGATCGGGATGCTTGCCGTAAACCTGATATTATCCGGTCTGATTGCTTTTTTTAAAATCGGATCTGATGCAAAGATTTCCGATACACTTATTAAACAGGCCATGGGTACCCTTTATGTTCCATTGCTGCTTTCGTTTCTAGTCCTGATTCGAAACGAAACCCAGGGAATCGGATGGCTCTTCTTTCTCATGGCGGTTGTATTTTCAGGGGACTCTTTTGCTTATTACGGCGGAACTTATTTGGGGCGGCACAAGCTCTGTCCGTTGGTCAGCCCCGGAAAGACCGTGGAGGGGTCGGTGGCAGGGCTTTTGGCCAATGTGGGCGCCGGATATCTGTTCCGCAATCTCATGGCGCTTCCCATTTCAGGAAATTTATGCCTAATATTGAGTTTATCGCTGGGTATTGCGGGACAGATCGGCGACCTGTTCGAATCGCTTCTGAAGCGATCCGCGGATGTCAAAGATTCCGGCGGCATTTTACCTGGCCACGGCGGGGTGCTGGATCGGATTGACGCAACCCTGTTTGCCGCACCGGTCCTGTATTTGTTTATTAGATATGTAATTTAGCGTCTCGGAAACTCTTTAACTTAACCCGGATAAACCGGTTGGAACGAAGTGGAAATCCCGATTTATCGGGGAAACTGATTGACTATTGATTATTGAAGATTGAAAATTGGTT
>CAYSUA010000102.1:0-13050 GCA_964433795.1 uncultured Desulfobacteraceae bacterium
CGGCGGTTCTATTACGGCTGTCTCGCTTCCCCGGGCCTCGCTTAAAAGCGCCATGGCGCGGCCGGCCACCGCACTGCCCTGCATGACCGTTTCCGGTATGTCTTTGGGCCCCTGATAGATGCCGGTCACATATATGCCGGGCTGGGTGGTCTCCACGGGTACAAAAGGATCGGTCTTGGGAAACCGGTGTTCATTGAGTTCAATGCCGAAGGTCTCGGCAAACGCCGCTGCCTCTTTGTGGGGTTGAAATCCGATGGAAAGCACCACCATGTCGAACGTCTCGTCAACCAGTTTTCCATCCGGCTCTGCATAACGCAATATGAGGTTGCCCGTGCCCGGCTCTTCACGCACCGTCGATATCATGGCCCGCTGATACCGGACTCCGTATTCCTCTTTAGCGCGATTAACGTACTTGTCGAAGTCTTTCCCGAAGGCGCGGATATCCATATAGAAAATGGTGGGCTGAATGCTTGTGTCATGTTCCTTTGCGATAACCGCCTGTTTGGTCGTATACATGCAGCAAACCGAAGAGCACCAAGGGTTGGCATTGTGGGAATCCCGGGAACCGACGCATTGGATCCATGCGATTTTTTCAGGGTGCTTGCGATCTCCGGGCCGCATGACCTCTCCCATGAAAGGGCCGGAGGCGGATAGAATTCTTTCAAATTGAATGGATGATACCACATTGGGCCAGCGTCCGTATCCCAACTCCTGTCGCATGCCGGCGTCGTAGCGCTCCAATCCGGGACTGAGAATAACCGCACCCACATGGAGATCGATCTCTTGTTCCGCATCATCCCAGACGATGGCATCGGATGGGCAGAATTTTTCACATGCCTTGCATTTGCCGTTTTTAAAATAGATGCAATTATCCCGGTCGATGGCGCGCGTGTTGGGCAGTGCCTGGGGAAACAGGGAGTATACGGCTTTGCGGACCGTAAGGCCCTGTTCATATTCACTGGTCACTTTCCTCGGGCATTTCTCTTCGCATACGCCACAGCCGTTGCATTTCTCCGCATCAACGTATCGCGGCTTAAGCTTTACCTTGACACGATAATTTCCGGGTTCGCCGTCGATTTCGACGACCTCTGCCAAGGTGTGAAGTTCTACATCCGGGTGCCGTCCCACTTCCACCATCTTCGGTGAGATCATGCACATGGAACAATCACCGGTTGGAAATGTTTTGTCCAGCATGACCATGGTGCCGCCGATGGAAGAATCCTTCTGAATCATGTGAACCTTAAATCCACTATCAGCCAGATCGATGGCGGCCTGCATGCCGCCGACCCCGCCGCCAACAATCATCACGGATCCCCGATGGGTCGTTTGATTCGATTCTTGCCCGCTCATATTAGATCCAACTCCTTCAAAAGTTCAGAGCCGTCAATAAAGTGCCTGTCGATTTGCAGTTCATCCGGATCCATGCCCAGTGCTAATCCGATAAGTTCGGTAATAAAATAGACAGGCAGTCTATCTTGGATTCCATGTTTTTTACAGAATTTATCCTGATACGCATCCAAATTTAATTGACACAACGGACAGGTAACCACCAGACAGTTGGCCCCCCGTGCCAGTGCATCCTTCATTATTTTGGCCATTAGATTAAACGCCGTGCTTTCGTCATCCACCGATGCCGATGCGCCGCAGCAATCGGTTTTGTAACTCCAATCTATGGTTTTTGCCTTGAGCAGCTTGAGTATCCGTTCCATACCCTGGGGGTTTTCCACATCGTCGGGTATCGGAATCTTAAAGGGAAACCGCGTCTGCAAACATCCGTAGTAGCATGCCGCCAGGATCCCTTTGAGTTCTTTGGTCATCTTGGCAGCCAGTTCGTCCGAGGCGGAAGGCGTGAGAAGAACTTCTAAAATCGAGGATACTTTGATGGTGCCCTGGACCTTCTTGGAAAGTTCGGCGTTTATTTCTTCCTTCAGGTCGATGTTGTCTTCCAGCTGTTTTTGAGCCACCAGCATCCTTGAATAACATGCCGAGCACGGAATCACCATTTCGGAAAATCCTTCCGCCTCGGCAAGTCCTAAATTCCTGGCGGGCATGGCGACTGCCAGAAAGTCGTCTATTTTTCCGGCAGATGTTGCCCCGCAACAGTTCCAGTCCTCGATCTCATTCAGTGTGATCCCGATTTCATTAAAGATTTTCCGGCTTTGCACATCATAAAGAGAGGAAGATGCGTGCAACGTACAGCCGGGGTAATACCCTATATCCATGGCTAACCTCTTTGTTTGGTTTTGGCTCTTTGATAAAGCCGCTTTATCTCTTTTCGACCCTTTGCGGATTGAAATCCGAAATGCAGCCGCTTCCGCCGCAGCATATTCAGTCCGACCTGGCCCTGGGCCATCATTTCATTGAAAATGGCCTTGAATCTGAAGTTCTTCAGATCGGTCAAGGCGTTTTTGATCTCATAGAAGTTGATAAATTCAATTTCGTTCAATCGGCCCCACCGAATCGCTGAATTTACAAAGGTGCTGTGAAAATGGGCTACTTTGGGTGCTATGGGTTTCTGGTGGGCTTCTTTGGATATCTTCTTGAGGGTTTCAGTCACTCTGGCCGTCTGAATCTCATTGGGACACCGGGTGCCGCAGGTGTAGCAGGATACGCATTTCCAGACCAGGTCATTGTTGAGAGCGCTTTCCCGGTCCCCCAATACCAGCATTCGGATAAGACGGTCGGGTGTCACATAACCGGTTTCTTCGCCCACCGGACATCCCGAAGCGCAACGTCTGCATTGGTAGCATGCCAATAGGTTTTGATCGGACCGCTCCATTACCTCTTGGACAAGAGATTTGGCGGTATCGAAGTTAAACTCAAGCTCAACTGCTGTCATGTTTGCTCCTCGATAGATTCTACGTGAATCCCCCTGTCCTGCACCGGTTTTCGAGATCGCCTCTCAACCGCTGTGTGTTGTGGCAGGGATATTTTTCATCTTATTTTCGGCCGTTCTGAAATTTAGGACGAAAGAGTATAATACCTATTTTTTACGTGATGAGTCAACCCAAATTTGGATTGTTCCATCCGATTATCTCGCGTTATGATCCTTTTCATGATATAGACGGGCAGCCTTAAAATTGAATGGTCGAATGATAAAATGAGCCTCGGAATTTCCGTCATTATCCCGGTATTTAATGAATCGCATA
The DNA here is from genome assembly GCA_964433795.1 of uncultured Desulfobacteraceae bacterium. GTDB lineage: Bacteria > Desulfobacterota > Desulfobacteria > Desulfobacterales > SURF-15 > DUZK01. The sequence continues at coordinate 3,150 of CAYSUA010000102.1, forward strand.
TCATATCCCGAACAATTCGGCATATTCAGAATCTTGAATTCAGGAAATCCGATGAAATCATTGTCGTAGACGGGAACCCCAAAAAGAATACCATCGCCTCCATTACGGATACCACGGTTAACAAAGTATCATCAGCAATGGGCCGGGGCGCCCAGATGAACCAGGGGGCTAAACTGGCAAGCGGTGAAATTCTGTTGTTTTTACATGCCGATGCCCGTTTGGCGCAGGATGCGCTGAGTCGGATCGAAAACACCCTCGACAATCCCGGGGTAGTCGGCGGGGCATTCGACCTGGGTATTCAATCGAATCGATTTGCTTACCGGCTGATTGAAGCAGTAGCCTCATATAGATCCCGTGTCACCCGGATCCCCTATGGCGACCAGGCCATTTTCATCCGAAATTCGTTTTTTGAAAAAATTGGCGGTTATCGAGAAATTCCGATCATGGAAGATGTTGAATTGATGAAGCGTGTGAAATCTTCAGGCGGCAGGATTGAAATTGTCAGGCAGCCGGTGATGACCTCTCCCCGCAGGTGGGAATCAGAAGGGGTTTTTTACTGTACGCTGAGAAACTGGATGCTGATTACCTTGTATTCGCTTGGCGTTTCCCCGAAGAAACTGGCAAGATTCTACAAAATACAGCTGAAACAATCCGAAAGCAGACCTCTCAGTTTCTGATGAAGGTGGGCGTAGGAATAGTAGCGTTTCCCCTTTTCATAATTGTCTTCCACGATTGTTTCAAGAAGTGAAGGATCTTCCAAAATCTTCCGTGTGTCGTCAACAGCCTTTTCCGTGACGTATCCATCGATTTCGATAACCTGAAACCCCTTGGGTTTGATGTCGAAGGAATAGATGGAATAGGTATTAACGACGATCGGCTTTCTATAATAGACGGCTTCCAGAAAAGCATTCCCAAATCCTTCAAAATTGGAAGGATACGTCACCAAATCAGCGTGGGGATAAATATCCTCAAGGGTGTATATCTTTGCCCCGTCTTCGGTGGTTCCCCGATTCTCGTTGATGATGTCCGACACAAACAGGGTGTCGACCTTCATTAACTTTGAGTAGTCTCTTACCCGCTGTTCGTAGTCATGGCCCTCATCACCCGATGCATGGGAAATGACGAGTTTTGCCTTCATCCCCAGCCGATTCACCAGTTCTATGGCATGCTCGATCCCCTTTCGTTTCACCACCCGGGTGGGCTGGAGAATCAACAACTCATCGTCTGCTACCCCCAAAGCGTTGCGTACATCCGAAGCATAATCGTCCACCGGGTCGGGAGGATTGTCAAAATCCATCACATTGGGAATAATGGTTGATGAAATTCCGGTTCTCAGACTTAACTGATTATCCGCCGAAGAGTTGATCACCACGTGTTTTATGGTTGGCAGGTGCGGTGGAAACGCCATGTTGAGATATTCCCAGACGGCGTTGGTCTTAAAATGCTGCCGTTCCCAGAAGAAATCGTGGTGATGGGCGATGGCCTGCATGCCGCTTTCCGATATGAATTCGGTGATGGCAAGACCGAGGGGCAGATTGAGGGGGATGGTAATGGCATTTTCCGGTATGATCAAGTGGATATCGTATTTCTGAACAAAATCGTAGAGCTTGTCTTTCAGATATTCTTTTAATGAAAATATTTTACGGGTGGTGGACCGGCTTCGGACGCTGGTTCCAAAGCAGGTTTGATAAAGATCCCTGATACCCGGATGCTGGAAGTGGGCTTCTTCTACTAGATATGAAATCTCTGACGGGCGATCGAGCTCGCCGGCGAAATAGTAGCATTTAAACCCGATGCTCTCCAGATATTCCGCCCACTTTTCGGTTTCCAGTGACACGCCGTCGGTTCCGGCAAACCGAGTAGAAACAAATCCGATGTTATGGGGAATACCGCACGATTCACAGTTAACCATGATCCCTTCTCCTTCTCTATAACGATATCAGACGTAACGCATGCATTTTGTTTTTCGATTCACCCAGATTCCGTATCTGTTGTCTTCATAGATATCTGTAAGACTCTGTCCCCCGTCTTGGATGACCGGGTTTAACCCGGTGGATGTAATAATTCAACATATCGAAAACAGTCAACCACATGGTCATTAACCATCCCCACCGCCTGCATGAATGCATAACAGATGGTCGGTCCGACAAAAATAAAACCCCGTTGCTTTAAATCCTTGCTCATGCTCGTAGATTCCGTTGTTTTGGCCGGAATTTCAGAGATGAGTTTCCATGAATTGATTCTTGGCGCCCCTCCGATAAATTGCCAGATATAGTCATTAAAGCTTCCCCATTCATTCTGAATATTGAGAAATGCGTTCGCATTCTGGACAGCAGCCTGAATCTTTTTCTTATTGCGGATGATTCCTTTGTTGTCTAATAATTTTTGAATCCTTTGGTTGCTGTAAGCGGCAATTTTTTCTGGATTGAAATGGTCAAAGGCGTCTGCGTAGTTTTGGCGTTTTTTCAATATGGTAATCCAGCTCAATCCGGCCTGTGCGGATTCGAGAAGCAAGAATTCAAACAACTTATGATCATCGCGCACCGGAGTTCCCCACTCATTATCGTGGTATTCTATATAGAGGGAATCGTTTCCAGCCCATTCACAACGCTTTTTCAATTGAATCATCCTCATCTTTGTATTTGACAAGCCCGGCCCAATTGCCCTTATTATACATAATGACTAATTAAAACAAGTAGATAATAGCATTTTGTTGTATGTTGATCTTTTTTTCCCGTTAAGTGTTCTGTGCCGGAGCAATGGTTATTCATTTAAGATCCTAACCCGGATAAACTAGAAAAGTACCCAAAACAATTTGCCACAAAGTCACCAGACACAAAGATATTATATTATTCTTTCTTTGTGTCTTGGTGGCAGGATGAAAAAAGTTTTGCCATAAAAAACACAAATTCCAGAATTAAGATACTAAAATGACAACCTGAATTACAATGCAAATCAAATGCCAAATATTACATAAATCATCGCCCATGATCGAAGGGCACTGATCGGTTATTGAATAATTTATCATTGCCGGGTATATATTGAATTAATCGTATGGTCGATATTTGGATGAAACCTTAAGGGAGTCCTTCAAATGAAGTTAAAAATTTTATGTCTTCCGATGGTGCTGATTATTCTTTGGGGGTGTGCCCAAGCCGTCCGGCCGAGCAAAACCGATTTAAGAGATCGGCTTTTGGAAAACCTGGCCAGGGATCTGGCCGAGATTCACCTGATGGTTGAAATCGCCCGGACAAAGTACCAATCGGAAATTATGTCGTTCAGGGTGCTTGAATCTTGGACCCTTTTTCCGGACACGGAAATACGACAAGTAACACCGAGCAAGGCCAAGATCTATAATGTGCTCCAAAAATCGGCTGTAGAAATATCGACTTTAAATGGCCCGGATGTGGTTCATGTTCTTAAGATTCAAGGAGAAGAAGGTGTTTTTGTCGGTATCGAGAAACCCGGGCGGGTGGGCACCTACCATATAGGTGTGTTTTCCGAAGAACGCTTCGGCGGTTATCTCGTCAGATTTTACGATGCTGAAATCGCAAAAGATCCTGATGCCGTGAAGGCAATAGGAGAATATTTGTCCATGACCTCACGGATGGAAAAAGCGGCAAACACCATTTTGAAAAAGCTCATGGAACTCCATAACAAATATAAAACGACCCAGATCCAAATCGAAAGCTTTCACGTTAGTTTCCCCTTGATATCCATCGACATCCAATTTAAATTCAAGACCTCATAACCGGCGATCGAAACCGGTCGGAACAATTATATCGCTGCCTTAAAGATCTGAAAGATAAACAAAAAAGGGTTTTGGAATTTTCCAAAACCCTTTGAATTATCAACTTCAAGTATGTGGTGGGCGGTACTGGGATTGAACCAGTGGCTTCTACCGTGTGAAGGTAGCACTCTCCCGCTGAGTTAACCGCCCGTTAATTTTCATTGTCCACCATTTCCTTCAGTTCCTTGCCCACTTTGAAGAATGGCAGTTTTTTGGGAGGTACTTCAATCTTGGTTCCGGTCTTCGGATTTCGGCCCACGTACGGTTTGTATTTTTTAACAGTGAAGCTGCCGAACCCACGGATTTCGACCCGATCGTTTTTCATCAAGGTACCGGAAATGGCGCCAAAGAATGTCTCAACAAATTTCTCTGCATCTTTTCGGCTGAGAAGGGTTTGATTCTTGAGTTCGTTTATCAGATCTGATCTGTTCATACGGGCTCCTCGTGATTATCTATTGCTGTCTTTGTTCAGTATCCAGTTGAAACAATAAAGAGTTATATATGGGGTTGCCGAGGATGAAGTCAAGGTTTTTTTCCGTTTGATTCTTCGGGTTTCGCTACCTGCTCCACGGTTTCCTCGACAGGTGGTGATGCCTGCTCCGGTCCCGGAGGTATAACATTCTCAGCAGCAGGATTTCCAAAGGCATCGATTTCTTTCAAAGTCGGGAGATCCTTTAAATCCTTTAAATCGAATATCTGCAGGAACTCTTTGGTGGTTGCGTAAATCAGAGGGCGTCCCGGGATCTCCTTCCGCCCCAGAATTCGGATGAATTTCCGCTCAAGCAACAGACGAAGCACCCCTCCTGAGTCAACGCCCCGTATATGCTCGATATCACTTCGGATGACCGGCTGCTTATAGGCAATGATGGCCAGGGTTTCCAGCGCCGCCTTGCTCAGGCGCGGCGGATTCGGTTGGATCAACCGTTTGATCCAATCGGTGTACTCGGGCCGCGTCCGGATTTGAAACCCGCCGGCGACCTCTCCCAGATAAAAACCGCCGCTGCGGCTCTCATACTCATCAGCCAGTTGGTTTAGAGCGGATCGGATTCCCCTGGTATCTTCAGTGGATATTACCGATTTTATACGGTCTATGGTCAGCGGCGTCTCACTAACAAACAACAGGCTTTCGATAATATTTTTAATGTCTTCCGTCATATGTAAAATAACCTGATTATACCGGTTTGAACATGCTGTGCGATCCGGACTAAATGAAGCTTTACCATCTCCAGGGTGGCAAGAAATGTAATAATGATTTCACTTTTATCCGGTTTTGGGGAAAACAGCTCGGCAAATGTAATGGACCCTTTTTCTTCTAATAGATCCACGAGTTCCGATATTCTATCCGTCACCGAGATTCGATCGGGTGTAAAGTCCATTTGCTGGTCTTCGGAGAGGTTCTCCAATATGCTTTTAAAGGCATCGATAAGCTCAAACAATCCGACTTTTACAATTTGATCGTCCGGTTCTATGGGGTAGTCCGCCGTGCTTAACGGCCGGATAAACGTGCTTTCGCCCAACAGGTTTCTTTTATACAGTTCATCTGCCGCATCTTTGATCTGAAGGTATTCCAAAAGCGGTCGTGTGATTTCCATCCGGGGATCTACATCCTCCTCCTCCGGACCGTGGAACGGCAGCAGCATCCTGGATTTGATCTGCGCCAGGGTAGATGCCAAGACCAGAAAGTCACCGGCAAAATCGATATTCATGGATTTCATCCAGTCAATATATTCCAAGTACTGTTTGGTGATCAGGGCAATCGGGATATCGTAAATATTCACCTCATTTTTTTTGATGAGATGAATCAGAAGATCCATAGGGCCTTCAAAAATATCTTCAAGCTGCACTTGATACGGGATGGTATGCTCTGATGCAGGTTCCATAATCAGATTTTTACGGCTCCTCTGACTTCTTCCATGGTCGCCTGGGCTACTTTTCTGGCCCGATTGCTGCCCTCTATGATAATGTCATCGACTAAATCCGGATGCGCTTCATAGTAGCTTCTTTTTTCCCGGATGGGCGCCAGGGCTTCTATCAAATTGTCCCCCATTTTTTTCTTGCACTCCACACATCCGATTTGAGCCGATCGGCACTCTCGATTGATGGTTTCGACAGTTTCAGGGTCCGTATACAGTTTGTGGAATTCAAATACATTGCACACATCCGGATTTCCGGGATCACTGCGCCGGGCTCGCTGGGGGTCTGTTATCATCCCGGATACTTTGGCGGATATCTCCTCGGGCGGATCCGAAAGATATATGGCATTGTTATAGCTCTTGCTCATTTTCCGACGGTCGATACCCAATATTTTGGGGGTTTCGGTTAAAATGGCCTCCGGCTCCGGAAAGACATTGCCGTAGAAATAATTGAATCGTCTTGCAATTTCCCGGGTGATCTCCACATGGGGAACCTGGTCCATGCCCACCGGTACGCCGAACGCCTTATAAATGATGATATCAGCCGCCTGAAGCACCGGATATCCCAGGAAACCGAAGGTTGAAAGATCTTTATTGCTTAACTGTGTGATCTGGTCTTTGTAAGTCGGATTGCGCTCCAGCCACGGCACCGGTGTGATCATGGACAAAATAACAAAAAGTTCGGCATGTTCTTTAATGCGAGACTGCTGGAAAAGGATCGATTTTTCCGGGGAAAGCCCGGTGCTGAGCCAGTCGATTATCAGTGTGCGGATATGCGTATGGATATGGCCCGTATCCTCATAATCGCTGGTGAGTGCGTGCCAGTCGGCAATGAAAAAAAAGCAATCATATTCATCCTGCATGGGTACCCAATTGGCGAGCGCGCCGTATAGGTTCCCCAAATGAAGGGGGCCTGTGGGACGCATCCCGCTTAAGATCCTCTTTTTCTGAGCCATTCAAATCCTCCTAAACGAACAAATCGTGTTCGACAGACTTATTGGGACGCGGACCCGCCAGGCAAATACGGCGGGCAAGTAAAAACAGATGAATGCGGATCATAAAAATTTTAGAATATATAATAATATAATTCTTATCTTTGCGTATCTGCGTAAATCTGCGTCCAATATAATTTTATTGAGTTTATAATCTGTCCTGAACCGTGTCTTCTGCTAATTCGCGGACATGATTGATCTCATCAGCCTTGGTTTTCAGTATCCCGTTGAGCTTGGCCATCAGCACCGAATTAAAGAGCTTGCGGTAAATGGGACCGGGAGGGATGCCCATTTTGATTAGATCCTTTCCCATCACTGTGGGTGTTATATATCGAAGATGGGTAAAATACCGCGATATGGATCGTTTTACGCTCTGTTTTCTGGTTTTTGCCATCAGGTAGAGCAACAGTTCGGTCCGGAGACCGTGAAGTTGCTTGTAAAGCTCACTGTTTTGATGCGGTAGACTCCGTTCCAGCCCATAAAGTTTTTGATTCGCCTCGAACCGCTCTTTATAGAAGATAACGGAATATCTCGGTGCAAGCTCCAGCCGAGAGCAAATTTCTTCAGTTACCGGTATATCGGACTGACCGATGAGCGCCAGAAAATAAACGGCCCACTTCATATAGGATTCTTCCAAAAAAAGCAAATCAAACCAGGACAATACCTTGCGCACCGAATCAAACAGCCAAATCAAATCTTGATCCAAAGAGATGGACGGGTGTACCACTTTCAACAGACCATAATCATTCAAACGCCTGATGGCGGCTACGGGGTTTTCCTCTTCAAAAATCTGTCGAAGCTCACTGAATACCCGCCGGCCGCCGAGCTGTTTGAAGAAATCCATTTTCACCGCATTTTCAATCAAACCGGAGGTCAATTTGCCGATGGTAAATTCGAAGCGCTGCTCAAAACGGATGGCCCGAAAAACACGGGTGGGATCTTCTACAAAGCTGAGGTTATGCAACACCCGGACGGCTTTTGCTTTGATATCCTTTTGCGCCCCAAAAAAATCGATTAACGTACCGAATTTATCCTTATTCAATTGAACCGCAAGGGTGTTGATGGTGAAATCCCTTCGGAACAGATCGAGCTTTACGGAACTCATCTCAACGGTGGGTAATGCAGCAGGAAACTTGTAGTATTCCATCCGGGCCGAAGCCACATCAATCTTAAACCCGTCCGGAAAGATGATAACCGCTGTTCCGAATTTGGCATATGAATGAATACGGGCTCCTACGAGTTCCGCATATTTTTTGGCAAATGCGATACCATCCCCTTCGATCACAATATCGATATCTTCATTGGGCCGATAAAGAAACAGATCTCTTACAAACCCGCCTGCTACATACGCATCACATCCGATTTCATCGGCCACCTCACCGATTTGTCTGAATATTTCAAGAAACCGTTTTGAAAGTCTTTCCTTTAAGAATTTAACGATTATCCGTTTTCTGGCATGGACCGGATCTCTCAGCTGCTCTGCGGATTTACCCGTCAACAGTTGGGATTGTCGAACCAGCACATTCAGCAGATCGGTTCGGGTGATGGCACCGACCACGGTGTCTCCATCAACCACCGGTAAAATTCGTTGTTTGTTGTCTATTATGTTTTCCTGAATTTCCTGAAGATCGGATTCGGGTCCCACCGCCCCAATTTCTGTCGTCATATACTCCCGAACCGGCACATGATCCAGTTTGTGATATAATCCTTTCTCAATAATTTGGCGGGTGATAAAACCCAACAGCTTGTCCGTTCCGTTGTCATCCTCTTTCACCAAAAGCGCGTTGATATTGTATCGCGTCAGAAGGCTGCCGGCTTCTTTCAGAGACACCGCTGCATCCGCCATGATGGGAGGGGCCGACATTAAGTCCTTTGCCTGCCGACGGGACTGGATGGTTCGGTAGAGGATCTCCAGGAGACGATGTTCGATTTGAACCAGTGTATGACCCTTGACGGTTGCTGCTGCAGCAAAAGCATGGCCGCCTCCCCCGAAGGGCGCCAGAACGGATCCCACATCCACCTCCGAAATCCGGCTCCTGGCGATGACGTAAACCTTATTAACCATCCGGGCAATGGCGAAGATGGCGTTAAAGTTTTCCATCCGCATCATTTTATGCACCAGAAAGGCAAAATCCGGCACATAATCGTCCGATGAAACACTGGTCACCACCACATCGAGACCGTTGATGTTATGCTCGGTTGCAGCTTGAATCATTTCGTTTAAGAGGCGAACCTGCGCCGGATTCATCTCCCTGTCGATGAGGTTTGACACCATGTTCAGGTTGGCCCCCTTTGAGAGGAGGTGTGCGGCGGCAATAAAATCCTTTTCAGTGGTTGACGGAAATGTAAATGAGCCGGTGTCCTCATAGATTCCCAAACAGAGAATGGTGGCTTCATCCGGTGTTATTTCAATATTTCGTTCCGAAAGGACTTCGGTGAGCAGCGTTACTGTGGCTCCGGTTGTGCGGATGTTCTCAAAATCCCCCTTGATGTCATTGGGCATATCCGGATGGTGATCATAAATATGGATTTCCACGCCCGACCGGTTCAACAGTTTGCCGAATTTGCCGATTCGATTCGGTTGACGGGTGTCCACCAGGACCAGCTTTTCGATTCTCGAAAAGTCCATATCCTTTATGTCAGCCATGTTGAAGAGATAGACCAGGGATTTGATGAAAAAATTCCTGAGGTTTTTTTCTTGTGACCCGGGAAAAACAACAAGGGAATCGGGATATAACTTCTGGGCGGCCAACATGGAGGCCAGTGCATCGAAGTCCGCATTGGTGTGGGTTGTGATGACGGTTAGATTTTTACTTTCGGCCATATTGGTGATCGCTTTCAATCAAAATGAACCAAGGTTTTTCCTGCCATGAATATACCACAATTTTACCGGTTTCCAATCCCATGTCCAAAATTGATGCCTAAGGCAACGATTTCGGATATCGGCTTGATGAAACTTGGCATAGATAAGTTCCTTTATCAAGTTGAAGGTAGAATCGCCCCATGCCGCCTGGATGAAAGTAAGGGGCCATATTAGATCAGTGCCAATTCTATGGTGCGAAAATTGCATTGATATTTTTAAGGTACGGATTCAGCGCCGGTCCTATTGTTGTTTTACCAGGATTGTGGTAGAAGATATCTGTTAATCTATCGAAATAACAGTTAAAGTGTTACTTATGTCCGTCATCCTGGACCATACACAGGAT
>CAYSUA010000103.1:0-13048 GCA_964433795.1 uncultured Desulfobacteraceae bacterium
GTTATAGGAAAGGTATGAAGCCCGTTCCAAAAAATGGGGGTTATGCAAAGGTCTCGCATGTGCTGTTGTCAACATGGCGAATGGTTACTCATACCATCCGAAGTCATTTACCGCCTTGGTCATGGCATAAATCTTCACAGGGTTGGAATAAACCGGCAGGTTGCATCCCGGTCCCAGAATGAATCCTCCCGGGGCTTTTTTCCCCTTTTCAATGGCGGTCCTGCAAAGATCGTAAACTTGCTGAGGTGTACCGTACTCAACGACCACCGGTTCGATATTACCGAAAATGATATCCTCGGGAAAATATGCTGCAGCGGTTTCGAGGTCGACTTCATGCCCGAAACTGAGCACACTGGGGTGGGGCCAGGGGGATGCTTCCGCCAGCCGGGGAAGATTGAGATTCTGATCGCCGCAGATGTGTATCCCGAAACGCCGGATTCCAGTATCTTTGAGACGCCGGTGATATTCCTCATGAAAAGGCAAAGCAAACTTTTCCATATGCTTTGGCGAGATGACCTGGTTGGATTCGCTGGGAGAACTCATATAGGCGATAATTTTCTCCGCTCCAAACGTTTCTACCCAATACCCCAGCACATTAAAGATATGGTCGATGGCCAGCGTCATCAGACGCTTGCACAGTTCCGGGTTTTTATACAGCCATTTGCAGAACTGCTCCACACCGCAAAAATTTGCCGCCATGGTGAACGGAGAGCGGGAATAGAAGTAAACCGGCAGACCATGATCCATCTGCAACCGGCTGTATCGCATGGCCTGGGGTATTCTCCCTGAGCTTTTCGGGTCCGGCATTTTGAGGTTATCGATATCGGCTTCCGTTTGCACGGGATGTGATTTTACCACCAGAGCCCCTTCGTATTCCCCTTTTGGTAACCGTACTTCACCGCCAAAGTCCATCACGACCAAAATCGTGTGTCCGGAAAGCTGGGGCAACGGGTCCCATCCATACTGTTCGGCGGTCCAGACCGTTCCCTCGAAACTCTTTTCCGGAGCATTGTAGGCATCGGCAGCCGTATATCCCATGTTGCAGGTATTAAATCCGGTGGCAAAGGCACCGATGGGAACCCGATCCGGCTTCTTATAAGTAAACAAGGCTTCCATTCGTTCCAGACTCGTCATTCTGTCTTGCTTTAAATGCATGGCGCTGTTCTCCTCCTTAGAATTCCGGCCGTATTAGAACAAATCCCGATTTTTTTCAATGCCCTGAATGAGTATACGCCGATCGATTTCCAAAAAACAATCCTCTGAGCACAAATGGTAGCGCGGGTGCGTCCGGCATGATCATATATATCCTGATGAGTGTTCCCCGTTTTGGGTTCTGCGTTCCGGATTGACCCTTGAATCCTGAAGCTGAACCTCTGAACGGTTATCATATTTCTTTTCTACGTATTAACAGGGCAAAAGCCACTAGATAAAAAACCGCGGCTGTGAGCGTAAGCGATCGTATACCGAGCCACATGCTCAAGTACTCGCATGCCCCGCCGATGATGGCGCCCAGCAGATTCGAAGCGAATCCGGCTTGTGGGTCTGTTGCGTTTTTAAATATTAACGGGAAGATCAAACCGGCCATGCCTACGGGGACGGCTATCAGACACCCGCCGAAGACCCATTGAAAAATCGGAGACCGGCCGGCTATCCAGGAGATCGGCAGGAACGACATTACCAAAAGAACGAAACAGAGGCTCCAGAAAAGGTAACGGGTGTTTAAACGAACGGACTTTCTCTCCCATGACAGGACCCCTGTATTGGCGATGAAAAGAACCGCCAAAATTGATGAGAACACCAGTAGGTTTACTTTCCAGGTGGAGCCGAAAAGTAGCGACAGCTGGGTGACGCTCTTTGTTTCGAGCAACAAGAACCCCGCACCCAGAAAAAAAAGCGGAGGATGGAATTTGCGAAACCGACCCTTCAGCGCAGTAACACTCCCAAGAAAAGCGATGACGATCATCCCGATTAGAACTTGACTGTAATGCCACGGGATGGTCGGTCGTCTCAAAAATAGAAACGGCCAGTCGTCTGTGGGAATTTTCACCTGATGGAGGCTGTCGATGTACTGCTTGTCGGGCACCTGAACAGGCAATCCTTCCCCTTGAATGAACAGGTTGTTAAAAAGTGTATGGTCGCTGTAAAACGAGCGCCAGGGAAGTCGTTTCGCAGTTCGAACCAGCAGTAGATAGATTCGATCGGCAATGTAAGAAAACTGGGACATGTGGAATACCGCCATGAGTCCGCCGGGTTTCAACAATCGATAGGCCTCTTGAAATGCTTCTGCGGTGTAGACATAATTATCGAGTCGAATGGATGAAAGATGGCCTAAGATCGCCTGGGAGTCCAGCGTCCCGAAGACAATGAGATCATAACGCTTTCTGCAGTTACGAAAAAATGCGCGTGCATCGGTAACATGGAGGGTCACATTGTTTTTGGAATAGGGTGCCTGGGCGTGAAATTTCCGGCCGAGTTCCGGGAATACGGGATCGATTTCAACCGCATCGATATTCTTTGCTCCCATTGCGCTTGCAATGGCCACATCGTTTCCGGTGCCGGCACCGACGATTAAAACGTCATCTAAAGCAGAAGACAACCGGTACGGAATCTCAAATCGATCTTTTGTTTTTTGAATATAATTTTCTTTTGAATCGAAATCGAGGATTACTTGATGAAGGGTTTTGTTTGCCAGAACAGCCTTCTGCCCGGAAGTGAGAGGTTGAAGCTCCACCATGTAATAGGGGGACCATATTCTGACCTCGCTACTACCCGTATGCCAAACAAACAGGAGCAGTATACCTCCGGAAACCATGGCGGCGGCACGTTCCCAAAATCCGCGGCAGAGCCAAATGCACACAATCCCGATAATAGCGCTGAACCAGAGTATCGGCGGTGTCCGCAAAGCGGATAGTGCACCGAAAACAGCTACACCTGCGAAGCTTCCCCCGAGATTCAGTCCATACGCCACAAGCCTCGGAAATCGGCCGAACAGACGTCCCATCACCTGCCCGACCGGAATCAAAGACCCGGCAACCAAGAGAAAATGAATCAACACCACCGGGCCGATGGACATCTCCGCCATTCGATCTTTATAGTGATACAACCACAACGGCTCATCGGTGTTGGATGGATTGAATACAGCCACATTTGAAAATAAATGAACGATGCAAACGGTAACTAAGATCAAAGGCAGAAGGAATCTTTCCATGCGGAAGTATCGGTGAGAATGAAGAAAACCGATGCCGAGTCCCAGAAAACTGGCAATGAGAATAATGTTCTTATAGTATCCGATAACCCGCACATGGGCCGGAAAATAGCGGATAAAGGCGAGCTCGATGAAAAGACCCAGAAAACTGGCGATAAAGAGTCGTATCCGATCGGATCGGGCGGTTTCGGTCTCCATGCGCAACCTTTTTCAACAAATCGGGTCGACCGCTCCATTGCCGGCTCCCGCACAGCATGGTTTTGCATCCGATTTGTATCACGTGGGGCTCAATTGGACCCGGGACATCCTCGACCTTCGCTCAGTCAGGGTTGTATTCGGATCGATGAGGACTAATTTATCATATGATGCGTTTATTTAGATATCAATCGAATATTTCCCCAAAGCATATCATTTAAGAACATTGTATCAGGTTGGATAAAAATGGTATTGAACGATTGGCATTTGTTATTTCAATGGCAAAGACCCTTCATAGGCTTTTGCCCAAAAGGAGATTAAAATGGGATCCAACCAGTTAGACCTCATCATAAAAGGTGATCTTGTACTGCCCAATGAAGTGGCGGAAAATAGTTCAGTGGGTGTCAAGGACGGTGTCATCACCGGTTTGTATCAAAATGACGATGTCCCGGCTGCCGCCAAAACCATTGACGCCACCGGAAATTATGTGTTTCCGGGTATGGTGGATGCTCATGTGCATTCTTACAGCCTACCCCAGGAAACCTTTGATCATGCAACTCCGGCAGCCGCTGCCGGGGGGGTGACCACCATAGTAGAGATGCCTTATGATCGCATCGGAAAGGTTTGCACCGAGCAACTTTTTGAAGAAAAGATCGAACGCGTAAAGACCAGGGCCCGGGTGGATGTGGCATTGCTGGCCACCATTGAAAAAGAAGGGAAGCTGAAAAATATCGCACCGCTGGTTCGAAAGGGTGCATGTGGCTTCAAGCTCTCGGTCACCGAAGCGGACCCGGTCCGTTTCCCGAGAATCGAGGATGATGTCTTATATGAGGCGCTTCAGGAAATCGGTTCCCACGGTTTGCCTGTGGGGTTTCATGCGGAAAATGATCCCATCCTTACCCACCTGATTCAAAAATTTCGAAATGAAGGAAAAACCGATCCCAAAGCCCACTGCGATTCTCGACCTCCCATCACCGAAACCCTGTCCGTGCTGAAACTGCTTGAGATGGCATACTGGATCGATGTGGAGCTTCATCTCTATCATATTTCCCATCCCCGCAGCATTCAGCTTATCGAAATGTACAAGGAATGGGGTGTGGACATCACGGTTGAGACCTGCCCGCATTATCTGCTGTTGAGTTACGATGATATGGATCGGTTGAAGGCATTTGCCAAGATCAATCCTCCCATGCGGAAAAAAGAAGAAGTCGAAGCCATGTGGGATCTCTTGGAATGCGGTTATATCGATATGGTTACCTCGGACCACGGTCCCTGGGCCTATGACGACAAGCAGGCGCCGAACATCTTTGACAATCCGTCCGGGGCTCCCGGTGTCGAGACGATTTTCCCGCTGATGTTCAGCGAATGTGTGGCCAAGCGGGACATGTCGCCGGTGTTTTTGGCGGAACTTCTTTGTGAAAATCCGGCAAGGCGGTTTAAGGTGTTTCCGCGAAAGGGTCAAATCGCTTTGGGTGCGGATGCGGATTTTACAATCATCGATCCATCCACCCAGTGGACCATACGAACCGATGAGATGCGATCCTATGCGGGCTTCACCCCATTCGACGGAGTGACAACGAACTGTAAAATCACACAAACCATCCTCCGGGGCGAGACCATTTACGATGGAAAAGCCGTCCTGGCGGAACCCGGAACAGGTGAATTTATTCCGGCCATAAAGGAAGCGGAATGATATGGGATTAACAATCGACAGGGATCGCCTCTGGTCCGAGCTCATGGAGGTCGGGCAGATCGGTTTTGTTGAAGGAAAAGGTGTCACCAGGCCTGCACTGTCGGATGCGGATATTGAAGCCAAAAACTGGCTGATGAAGAAAATGAAAGATGCCGGTCTGGATGTTCGCATGGATGCGGCCACAAATATGATCGGCACACTCAAATCTTCGTCGAAGAAAACAGATAAGGTCTTGGTGATCTGCTCTCATCTGGATACCGTGCCCAGCGGCGGAATGTTCGACGGCGCACTCGGTGTGCTTGCCGGATTGGAATGTGCCCGGGTTATTCATGAAAATAGTGTACAACTTCCTTGGGATTTGGAAATTATCAATTTCAGCGATGAGGAGGCGGCATACAACGCGGGGACTGTAGGCAGCCGGGCTATGATCGGCAAACTTACCGAGAATGAGATCTTTGTTTCAAAGGCAAAAGGGACACCGACATATGCCGAAATGATGAAGAAAATGAATAAGGATCCGGCACAAATCGGCGATGCCGTAAGAGACCCGGATTCATTTTCAGCAGTATTGGAACTGCATATCGAGCAGGGAAACCGTTTGGAGATCAATGGGATTCAGATCGGGGCAGTCACCGGTATTGTGGGGATTTACCGTTATATTGTAACCGTAAAAGGTGAAGCCGATCATGCCGGCACAACTCCCATGGAACTTAGAGATGATGCCCTGGTAAAAGCAGCTCCGATCTTTAGTTTATTGCCCCAATGGGTTCGCGCCAGAAACAAGGATATGGTGGGAACCATCGGGCAGGTCACGCTTTCACCCGGCGCCACCAACGTGATTCCCGGAGAGTGCTCCTTCATTGTGGAGCTTCGATCCATGAAGAAGGATGACATGGAAGCTATAAGGGATTTACTTAAGGAATGGGTGGAAGCAAATCCTGGATCCGGCATGAAAACCATCTTGGAAAAAGACAGTGTCGCACTCTCTGAATCGTTGATCGGTTCGATTGTCCGTGCAGCAGAGTTGGAGGGTTTATCCAATACCCGAATGCCGAGTGGCGCTGGACACGATACCCAGAGTTTCGCTGCCTACGCGCCGTGCGGCATGATTTTCGTACCGTGTCGAAAAGGGAAAAGCCATTGCCCGGATGAATGGATGGAATCCCAACAGGCGGCGGACGGTTGCCAGGTGCTTCTTCGAACCGTTCTTGAACTTGCGGAGCAGAAGGATATCTTATGCTAAAGATGTCAAGATACACCATAACTGCATGGTGATTCCGTCCCCAAGCCGTCCCCTAAAACGATTTTGTTCCTCGCCGGCGGATACGCCATTCAAAGCAATCATCTCCATAGTCCAAGCGTTTTAATACTTCTAGGACCAGAAAACGATTGTGGACGGCCAAACCACCCTGCCACAATCCGTTCCAAGCCTCGAACACAACCGGATGCACTTTGCCGCGTCCGCGCATCAATCGCCAACCGAACTGACGAAAAATGGTCGCATCTTTATCTGATGACACTTCGCAGGGGTCGTCCTGGGCCGAGGCCATTGCCGCCAGGAAATTTCCGAAGTCTGCGGCCCCATCGCCGGAATGATCCAATAATTCCTGAATCTGCCGGTAGAACTGCCGACCGATCTGTTGCCCGGCCAGATTGCCCAGAAATCCTGCCCGGCCCGGCCCAAAAACTATGGCAAGCTCGGGCAGGGAGATCTTGATAAAGTCCATGGCAAAATTGCGATTGGCTTTCTGAAGACGGTCAGCAGTCCAATCGTCCGGGTCGAGTTTGGGGGCTGCTTCAGGATCGAAGGGCGGTGCTTCTTCAGACGGATCGAACTGCAGCCTTTGATCCGGTTCAAGATCGTGATCGAATTCCTTGAAATAACCGGCCATACCGTATTGGGCCGTCATATCATGACTGGTGCAGACAAAACCCAGCCGGGGATTATTTAACGAAATCCCGTTATAGCCGTACCAGCCCTTCAAAAACCCGTGGCTGACTTCCAGGGGCGCGGCGCACAGGGCCGTGCCGTCGTATATCCAACGGGGATGACAGAAATGTACCCAAGCCTTCCGGTCGGACTCATACATATACTCAACCTCAACCCCGCCGATACTGTTGGAAAGATAATGGTACTGGGCTGCGGCCACCGCGTCTGGCAGGCCTTCAAGACCTAGTTTCTTAAAGCTGGACAAGAACTTTTCATGATGTTGGCGGCGGAAGGTCCGGAAGGTCCATTCTCCGACCTCTGGGGCGCTTGCCTGACTGGCTACGGTCAAAATCAAACCTGTGTAGTAGGCATGATAAAGCGCGGCGACCGCTTTCCAAGCGGCGGTTTTAGATCCGGGTTGGGGCGGTTGGGAAAACAATTCGAAAAAAGGATTCGATGACATTATCAATTCCTTTCAGCAAGTACAATTTCAGTTTCAAGGTGCAATTGGATCAGATCCCGGGTTAAAGCCTCTTTTTCTTCTTCCCTTCAAATCCACCGGCCCGTATTGTTAACCGTCTGTATCATATTTCAGACAATAATCAATGCCATTTTGTACTTGCCATTCCCATTTGCTACGTTTTATTATGTTATATTTTCCTCTGTTTTATCTAACAAAAAGATGCGTACCACTTCGGACCATTTGATATTTTGTTCGCTCAAATGTGACCCCTATTTACAATTTTACATTTTTATGACAACCGATGTTATGTCATCATCTATTTTCACCCCCCCTATGAATTTATCCAAGGTATCAAAAACTGAATCAATAATTTGTGTTGCATCTGAAGAAGAGTTATGTCGAATTGTATTTAGAACTGGCTCTTTGCCTAACATTTCTCCCTTTTTGTTTCGTGCCTCCCAGATTCCGTCTGTACTGAGAAAAATGATTTGACCATTTGAAAAATCAGTTTTCTTATTATCCTCATAAATCCATTCGACATCCACACCAAGTGCTATTCCCGATCCACCAAGCTCACTGAATGAGTCTGAACCAGGATCATAAATAATGGCAGGATCATGTCCTGCACGTACCCATTCGAGTTGTCTCGATTCAGTAGTAATAGCTAAAAAAAACATTGTCATAAATTGCCCGGAATCTTCAACATCTTTTACCAGCTGACGGTTTACATCAGAAATGATCTTGGCAGTGCTGCCCGGTAAAGATGCTCGCTGCCGCAAAGAAGAACGAACAGTGGCCATAAGTAACGCAGAAGAAATACCATGCCCCGAGACATCGCCAATAGCCACCCCGATTTTCTGCTTATCAGCATCCTGAATAGATATAAAATCATAATAATCCCCACCCGTTTCATCACAGTAGATGCTTTTACCGGCGATATCAAAACCATTGACCTTCAAATTACTTTTTGGAAGAAGATTTTGTTGGACTTCTCTTGCTAGATCTAATGACTTCTGCATTCTTTCACGCTCGATCAATCCATCTGTCATTTCGTTGATTACATCACCGGTGTAACCGATTTCATCATTGCTGGTTACCCGGACTTTTTTATCAAATTGGCCGTTTCTTACCCCGCGCAGGGTTTGTATGATTTCGCCAAAGGGTAGGGTAAGATTACGGCTGACCAGCATGGCTATCAAACTTCCGAAAATCAGAAAAATGATCACATTGATGAAGATTGAAGATCGTAACACATCTAAGGCCCTAGCCGGCTCTGATTGCATTAGGATAATTTGGTGGTTGATGAGAAATATGGTTATGAGGGGGATGATATTGCATGCAAACAGCAGCGCCGCAAGCCGCGTACGTATACGAATGCGCAGGGTTTTAGGGATGGTATACAGACCACCATTGGGGAAAAAATGAGGAGCCAGATGCTTTTGTAAAACATGCTCCAGCAGAAAAAAGGCAACGGTCACGATGGTCAAACCAGTGCTCAAACCCATGAAGAAGGCGCTTTGCATCCAATATCTGCCAATATCTAAAGCCCAATACACTACCGGATAGACAATAGCGGATAAAAGCCACATGCTGAAGCTCAACGATATCAACACAAAGGGCTCATTGAGTAATCGTTGCCGTGCGGTGTGCTCTGTTGCTGACGATACCGATGCCTTATCGAATTTCGCATTTAAATATGCCCTGATGGGTCGTTCATAAATCAATGTCGTTATCAAGACGAAGGTGAATGCAGCAAGGTTAAACACATAATTCACAAAATTGGCCACAGGATGTTGAAGAAATTCTTCCGGAATCGATCCTTCGGTTCTCAACAGAAAAAGCTCAATTAATACGACGCCGATGAGATTGGCTAAGAAGTTTGCGGCCAGCATTTCATTTTTGAGATGCCAAAGTCGGAATCTGGTCATGGTCCAATTCTCCCTTAAGCAAGGTTAATTGTATTTAAGAAAAGCACGTTACCAAGAAGAAGGCAAAATCTCAATATTGTATTCCGGCTTTCAGCGTTCATTCTTTTGATATATTGAGTATCTCAGCTACCGGAGTATATGAAAATAATCCAAGCATGCTATGGGTATCCAATCAATCTATCAAATAGAAATCAATGGGTATGCTGGGGTGCACAAAGTAACGATAACGATACGTAGTCGTTGAACTCGGACAAATCACCTGGATCGACTGGAATTCTCAATCCATTTTCGCACATGCTGCATGCTATCGATGCTGCCTGTTGCAGCCAATTATTCAAGAGTACATCTGGATATCACCGGTGACAGAGCGTGGCTGATTCACCAAATACGTTGGAGGAATCTCCAATCCTAATCGCTAACAAATCTCCAGAGCAATCAGGGTGACGTCATCATGAGTTAGTTCATTTTCAGTATATTGATTCAATGTTTTGAGGACTGCCGATTTAAGTTCAGGCAGAGGGGCTCCCGCATTTGCATCAAGGGCATCTTTGAGGCGCACTAATCCAAAGCTCTCGCCCTCGGGGTTGGGTGCGTCAATAATGCCATCGGTATAGACAAAGAGGCGGTCTCCGGGAGCCATGGGAATCGCGAGCTGCCCGTATTGTGTATCCAAATCGATAGCAAGGGGTATGTTTAGTGGAAAACCTTCACTTTGGCCTTTGCGCCCAGGCGGTCTGGCATAAGTCCAAGCCTTGTCGATAGCTCGTCTGTAAAGAACGGGGGGATGACCGGCATAAGATACTCTCGCTTCACTCCCCTGACGGTAGTACGCGACAACTGCCGCGGTAGTCATAGCATCCAGGCTTCGGTTACTAATTAGTTGGTTAACTTCGCCCAGAATGACCCGACTGTCAGGCTCTCACATGTGGGCTTTTAAGGAATCATATACGTACCGGCTTATTTCCGAGACTGCCTCGCCGTGCCCGGTAACATCTGCGATAGCCAGTCGGGTGATTGTGTCGCCTTTGCAGACCCCAAAGTAGTAGATGTCTCCGCCCATGCCTCCTGCACTGGATGCAGAGTAAATAGAACCGATAACTTTTCCGGCAGAGACTTCTATATCTCGATTGCGGATGCCTCCCCAGATTTCCTTACACTCAAGCCTACCATGTGAATTAGCCATTGGGAATAGTGATTCTTTCTCGTGCATTTGTACACTCCTTTCCCAAGATAAAGTCGCTAAAACGGGTTAAAAATTTTCCTAGTCATCAAATAAAATTTTAGTCTACACAAACTTTCTTGCCATTATCCCAGCGTGACGTCAAGTACCGATATGTTGAGAATATTTACGCCTTCAGATTGATTCAAATTATGCCAAGTATGCTCTGGATATCCAATCAATATATCGAATAGAAATCAATGGTTTTGTTCCGGCTTCTCAAGTAGCGATATCGATACGTTACCGAGAGTCTCGGAAAGATTATCCGGCACCGAATGGAATTTTCAATCAGAATGAGAAAATGAGGCCTGCCTTTGACCCTTATTAATTCTGTCTTGTATTTTCCCTATCGGGTTTTATTTTTTGGTCATATTTTTAAATCGTAAATCTTTTCTAAGATTGAATTGGTCAAAGGCAGACTTGACCCATTTCCCCCTGCTGGCGATAGAGCATGGCTGATTCACAATATCCGTTGGAGATGTCCGTACCTTTTAATATTTTATCAATGACAGTCGCTTTTGCAACCCTCTCAGCAGTCCAAGAAATGGTAGACTCGCCACCATGACAAGGCCACCGAAATAAAGTGGAGCGCCGGCATCGCCAGAGATATCCTGCAACCAACCAGCAACAGGAGGGAACACTGCCATCGCGGCGTAGTACCAAGTGATAAATAAACCCAGCCCCGGCCCTCGGTTCTCAGGTTTCAGAATTTCGGAAGGTAGCGAGACGATGGCACCGGCTGGCGCACCACCGAAGATTCCCATGATGACGATTAACCACCAGGGGGATGGTACTAAGGGCAACAACGCCAATCCGATCCCCCAAACCAGAATGCCGACGAGCATTATCACGTTGATGCGACCCCATTTTTGGGCCAGCAAGCCGCCGGTTTGCACAGACGCGACCAAAAACCACGTATTTAAACTGATGGTGAAACCAGCTCCAGTTACTGAATCCCCTTGACTGATTAAAAACGATGGTGCGAAACCCAACATGATGGCATACGCAACGTTGTAAAATGCCCACGCGACACCAGCCAAACAGATATGTCCGAGTTCCATGGATGAAAGTGTGAAAATCCTCGTATCACCGCCTTCCGTAGCATCTTTTATGAAAGGGCCTTTATAGAGTGTCGCGATAAGCAGCAGACCAACAAGAGCGAATGCGGCCGTGGTATAAAAGATCGCATGCCAGGAAGATGCCTCGCCCAAAGGTCCCAATGTGACAAGAGCGATGCCAATTCCAATCGGCCAAGCGTTGATCAGAATCGCAATCGCAAGGACGATTTCTCGGTCGGCGAACCAGTCTGTCGTCATCTTGGTCAAAATCACGTTCAATAAAACAGCACCGACACCACTGATAAAACGCCCGACACATACTATTTTATATGTGTCGCCCGCACCGACTAGTATCCCACCGACAAACATCAGTGCGAGACCGACGATCACCACCCGCTTATCACCGAAACGTTTACCGATAAATCCGCCAGGCAATGCGAGGAAAACACCAGGAAGAAGATAGAGACCGATAAGAAAGCCCACCGAAGCGTAATCGATACCAAGATCTGCAACGAGAAAGGGTGAAGCTGAACCGACAGACTGAAATTGGAAACCCATGGCCAGGCGTGCTGTGGTCAGTACAGCGAGCATAACCCAACGAGTATACACACCTTCTCTGGTTTCTTGGGTCTGACGATTATCATTGAGTGGTAGATTCGTGGGCATCGTATTCACTCTAAACGATGAAGTGAGCAAAGAGATCATTATTGGGGAAGCCGGTCAGGGCAGTATCCTGCATTTCCTCATTATAAAATAGATTGTAATTGAAAATACCTCAGAAGGTCTGTTTTATCAACAATGATCTAAATATCCAAGTAATCTATCAAATAGAAATCAAGAGATTTTTCTGGTGGTTCGGGTAACGATATCGCTACGACAGCGTTACATGACTATCTTAGCATTTTGTTTATTGATTTGATGTCTTACCTTACCGGAACACTTAAATATACTACCCTTCTGGGAGGAAGTATAAAATGGGGTCTGCCTTTGACCCTTATTAATTCTGTTCTGTATTTTTCCTATCGGGTTTTGTATTTTTCGGTCATATTTTTAAATCGTAAATCTTTTCTAAGATTGAATGGGGCAAAGGCAGACCCATTTTTAGACCATCACCAGTTGATGGGTTGCGGCCTCGGAGTTTTCGTTTGTCTTTGACATGGAATTTACCGAAATCGAATATCATAACATCCTCTCCGGATTCGAGGGTCTGTTTGATGATTTCCAATAGGGTCTCAGTGACTTCGGTAGATTGTTTCCGGAAACAGTAATTTTCTTTCCGGATCGTTTCAACAATAACTGCTTTTGTAAGTGTATTCGGTATGTTGTGTTTTCGCTTTGAGCGAATAGTTAATAATTA
>CAYSUA010000104.1:0-13018 GCA_964433795.1 uncultured Desulfobacteraceae bacterium
GAAGTCATCGGGATGGCTTCGAAGCCGATAAAAATGGGCCAGTGGGTGCATGTCCATAATGTTGAAAGCGTTCGAGGGAGGGGAGACAAGCAATGAAAACAGAGATTATGGGATTTCACAGACCTGACGGACGGGTAGGGGTCAGAAATCTGGTCGCCATCCTGTCTGCCATGGACAACACCAATGCCACGGCAAACCGAATTGCCCAAATGGTTGATGGAACCATCGCGCTCACGACACCGTTCGGCAGAACACAAATCGGGTATGATTTTGAAATGACGTTGAAGACTTTGGCCGGAATCGGTCGCCATCCGAACATTGCGGCAGTGTTGATTTTGGGCCTGAGTATGGAGACCGGAAACCAGCTGGCCGAGCGGATCATCCCGTCCGGCAAGGCGGTTCGCGTCATGGGATTGCAGGAGTCAGGCGGCACCATGGCCCTGACCGCCGAAGGAGCCAAGGTCGCCGCGGATCTGGTCATCAGCGCTTCAGAGCATACCCGTGAACCCAGCTCCTTTTCAGATCTGGTTATTGCGGTCGAGTGCGGCGGCTCGGATGCCACATCCGGAATCGCCGGCAATCCGGTTGTGGGACTCTTTGCCGACCGGTTCATCGATGCGGGCGGAACCATCATTCTATCCGAACCGGCTGAATTCATGGGTGCGGAACATCTTTTAACCGTCAGGGCCAAAAACGAGTCGGATAAGAAGCGGATTTTCGACATGGTCAAATGGTTTGAAGATGAAGCCAAAAGGCACGGGGTGGACATGAGAGGAACCAACCCGACGCCGGACAATATCGCCGGCGGGTTGACCACCCTTGAGGAGAAATCTCTGGGCGCCATTGCAAAGGGAGGATCCCGCCCGATTGAAGAAGTGATCGAATATGCGGATGAACCCACCAAAAGAGGGCTTGTCATCATGAACACCCCTTCGGCTGCTTGCGAATCAATGACCGGTCTTTTGGGCGGCGGATCCCATATGATTATCTTTTCCACCGGCAGAGGGAATGCCATAGGCGCCCCGGTATCGCCCACCGTGAAAGTAACGGGGAATCCAAACACGGCTTGTTCCTTGGCCGAAAACATTGATGTAGATGTGAGTGCCATTCTCTCCGGTGAGGAAACCAGAGAAGCCGCGGCCGAAAGGCTGTGGAATGAAATGGTGAAGATTGCCAACGGCAAGCTGACCCGCTGTGAAGTCCTTCGCGAAGATCAATTGTCCGTCAGCCGCTGGGGGCCATCGGTTTAGTTAACAATAAAAGCTAAACCGGAAGATACTGAGGAGGCAGATTTCATGGGAGCAGATAAAGTGCATGTGTTGTCTTTGGATGAGACTCCGATTGAGGAGCTTCCCGGGGGCGGGATGGTTCAGCGAATCATAACAAAACAGGGCACCGGGATGGATATCACCTTTTCCAAGGCGCTTTTAAAGCCAGGCTGTGGGCATTCTATGCACGACCACGCACAGGATGAAGCTGTATTTTGTCTTGAGGGGGAAGGGACCATGGCAATCGAGGGGCACGGCGAAGTCAAGTATTCCGCCGGAATGGCGCTGGTGATTCCCAAAGGGGTGCGGCATCAGAATAAGAATACCAGTGATAAAGACACCTTTGTGGTGTCCATGTTCAACCCGGCCCTGCGATAATTATAGAAGAATAAAATTCGGTTAATGATTGTCTGTCCCGGTTCCATAACGAATGTTTCATAGATTAATCGTCATAAGCTCTTCAGAAAAAATAATTCCGCCGCTAAATATTTTCGAAATATCTGCAATCGCTTTTTCTCTTGAGCCGGGTCGGCATAGATTGGAACCTTGGTGGGTAAGTATGAGAGTTTTCGCCCCGGCGTCCCGAGCCAACTTTGCGGCATCCAAGGTTCCAAATCGCGTTGGCGTTGGTGTGCCTGCCCCGGTGATATGAATTTTTTGCATTGTATAACTCCTGGACCTCTTCAAAAGGTTGTTGGCAAATCATGTGTAAAAGCAGGAGAATGCATGATCATTTTGAAGATAAACTCCTGATGTTCTAATGATCGATTATCAATTTTACGAATTGCCCAAGCCGGCCCGGTTGAGAAGCTGGGTTTTCTCTCTGCTTGTGAGGTGCCGCCATGAGCCGGGCTTTAGATCGCCTATCTTTATGTTTGAAATCCGCATGCGATGAAGCCGGGTTACCTGATTCCCCACTTTATGGACCATACGGCGAATCTGCCGGTTTCTACCTTCCAGTAATACGATCCTGAACTTTCTCGAGGATATTCTTTCAACGGTTGCCGGTCTTGTTTTTCTTCCCATCAGGGGAAGGCCCTTTGACAGCCTTTTCAAAGTCCCGGAGGGTATCGGTTTTGCGACCGATACTTCATATTCCTTTTCGTGGTCAAAGGAGGGATGGGAGAGACGATGATGGAGTCTACCGTCATTGGTGAGCAGGAGAAGTCCTGTGGAATCCTTGTCAAGCCTGCCGATAGGGTATACGCGCTGGGGAATATCGATGAGATCCAAGACGATTTTTTTGTCTGCCTGGTCACAGCTGGTGATATATTCTCTGGGTTTGTTTAAAGCGATATATACGAGTTTCTGTTTGAGTGAAAGCATGGTTCCATCTACTTCCACCCGGTCTGTCTCAGGATCGACCTTGGTTCCGAGTTCGGTAACGATTATGCTGTTTACTTTAACACGCCCGTCCTTGATATATTCTTCGCCTTGGCGCCTGGAGGAAAATCCGGCGGCTGAAAGAAATTTCTGGAGACGCATTAATTCCATGGATTCACTTGGGATGCAGATCCACCTGCTTCCAATTTCCTAACTCCTGTAATCGGCGTTGATCTTGACGTAATCGATGGAGAAGTCACAGGTGATGGCCGAAAATGTTTCCTCACCCATATTCAAATCGATCTTAATCATAAATTCGGGCAGTTTGATTACCCGGGTCGCCTCCGCCTCTGCAGCATCGCCGCAGCCCATGCCGTTTTCAACCATCTTGACATCATTGAAATAGATATCGATCCTGTCCGGATCCACCGGAACACCCGCTCTTCCCGCAGCCCCGATAATTCTTCCCCAGTTGGCATCCTCTCCGAACAGGGCAGTCTTGACCAGGTTTGAATGGGCTATTGTAAAAGCAACCGCTTTTGCATTCTCCAGCGAACCTGCTCCGGAAACCACTATATCGACGAGCTTGGTCGCGCCTTCTCCGTCCTGTACCAGCATCCTCGCCAGTTGCATCAGAACATCATCTAAGATTTCTTGAAAAGTACTTCTCTCCGAATCATTTGTAATTTCGATTCCCGACTCCCCGTTCGCCAAAAGAAGCACCGTATCATTCGTGCTGGTATCGCCATCGATGGTGATTCGGTTGAAGGAACGTTCAACGGAATTGAAAAGCATATCAGAAAGATCATCAGAAGATGCTTGAATATCTGTAGAAGCAAAGCAGAGCATGGTTGCCATATCCGGTCGAATCATTCCAGTTCCCTTGGCTGTTGCAACAATGGTAAACGTCTTGCCGTCGATTTGACCTGTTTTGGATATGATTTTCGGTACGGTATCGGTGGTCATGATAGCTTCGGCGAGATCTGAGAAACCCTCCGGATTAAGAGATTCCACAAGTTTAGGTACTGCAGACTCAATTTTATTGATGGGCAAGGGCGCTCCTATGACGCCTGTTGACGCTACAAATACCGTATCTTCCGAAACACCGAGTGCCGAGGCTGCAAACTTTGCCATGGATACTGCGTCCTGATAACCCTGATTTCCGGTGCAGCAGTTGGCATTTCCGCTGTTGGCGATGACGGCATGACAAATTCCTGATTTGATCCGCTCCATATCCAGGAGCACCGGTGCTGCTTTAACCCGGTTATTTGTAAACACACCGGCAACCGTTGCCGGTTTTTCGGAGAACAACAGCCCCAAGTCTTTCCTTCCCTCATATTTTATTGCAGCAGCAACGGCTGCGGCTGTAAATCCCGAGCAAGTGATTTGTTCAGCCATTTTAATATCTATCCTCCCTTTTTCTATAATCCGGTTATACAGAAACCTCAAGTCAAGCACCTGCGGCTTTGAAGATAATCCGATTCGCGGACGTGTGGAGGGAGAGTCACACGCGCACGAATCGGATCACCTCCAAAGCCTATTCCCGTGAGCAACTTGGGCTTTCTGGGCTTTCTGCATAACCGGCTTCCTTTAATCAAATGACATGAAGCCTGTTAAGCCGAATCTGATGCGAATCACTAATTTTCGGTTGACCATACTGCTTGGAAAATGAAATATTAAACCGCTTTCGGATATGATAAGGTAATTCAATAGTATAGGAATTTCATTTTTAGGACAGCTCCATATTCTTTTTCCCACGTAGGCAAAAGAAAAATGGATAAACGTCTGTGTTTGTCTGTGTGGGTTTGTGGCCAATTTAAAACGAATTGTCGGGAGTAAGTCATGCCGGACTATTTAATTGTGGCAGATGATTTGAGCGGTGCGTGTGATACGGCCGTTCAGTTTCGAAAATTTGGTTTTAGAACCCTTGTTTTAAATAAACAGGATGTTGAAAATGACTTGATCGACCGGTTTGATGCGGTTGCCGTAACCACAAACTCCCGTGATTTGCAGCCAACTGAAGCAAAGCAGTGTGTTAGAGAGATATGTCCATTTATAAAGAGGCTGAACCCGGGCAACATTTACAAAAAAATCGATTCCACCTGGCGAGGAAATATCGGTGCTGAGCTTGAGGTTCTTCTGGAAGCGCTTCAATTGTCGTTTGCCATTATTTGTTCGGCTTACCCTGAAAACCAGCGTTTGGGGCTCGGCGGCTATCTTCTGGTAGACGGACAACTTCTTCATCATACCGCCATGGCCAAGGATCCGGCGTCTCCCATAACAGAGGGTTATCTTCCGGATTTATTGTCCCGCCAAACGAAACTTCCGGTTGAATATCTACCATTAAAATTGATCGAAGAAGGACCTTCCGCTTTGCAGGTGTTTTTGATCAGTCGAATTAAGTCCGGACCGTGCCTGTTTGTTTCCGATGCAACGGAACAGGCGCATTTGGAATATCTTGCCGGAATGCCGACAGAGGCATTACCTCCGTTTGTTTTTGCCGGCTCTGCAGGACTTTCGGCTGCCATGCTGCATCTGGATCAGAAGCAGGCAGAAAAGAAAGGGTATCCGATATTAACCGTGGTGGGGAGTGTAAATCCGAAAAACTATATTCAAATCGAAAGGCTTGTGGAAACACGGAATACTCATGAACTCTACGTGCCTTGGCAATTTTTGCTGGAATACAATGAGAATTCCAGTAAAAGACTCTTGTCCGAAGGAATAGAATTGCTATCCAACGGTAATGATCTCGCTATTCGGACGAGTCGATCTTCCGACGATATGGAGTCAGCCAAGTCCGAAGGCAAGAAGATCGGACTATCCAGCGCCGAAGTTGCAGATTCGATTTCAGACGGCCTTCAGCGATTTGTTATGGGGATACTAGATAAGGTCAAGCTCGGTGGTTTGATGGTTACCGGGGGAACTACGGCTCTTAAATTATTACAAGAAACAGGTTGTGAGGGAATTGAAATGTACAGGGAAATCGAACCGGGCGTTCCTCTGGGTGAAATTGTCGGAGGGAATCTTTCCGGTCTGAAAATAGTTACGAAAGCAGGCGGATTCGGTTCTCCGGATGTTTTCCGCCTCGGAATGGATGTTATTAAAAATGAAGAGTAAAGGAGTTGTTTTACATGAATGAAAAACCGATCTTAGGAATTACCATGGGGGATCCATCCGGTGTCGGGTCCGAAATTATCGTAAAAACGCTTTGTGAGAAGGAATATTACGATATGGCCCGCCCCATTGTCATCGGGGATGCCATACGCATGAAAGACAGCCTCAAGTTTGTCGATGAGAAACTTGAAATCCATACGGTTTCCAATGTGGGCGACGCCAAATTTGAATACGGGTTTGTCGATGTACTTCATATGGAAATCGAAGGCGTTCCCACCGTGCCATACAGAAAAGTCAACGCCATATCCGGAAAGGCATCGGTGGAATATATATTCAAATCCATTGAATTGGCCCAAAATCGTGTGGTCGATGCCGTGGTTACCGGCCCGATCAACAAGGAGTCCATGCATCAGGCGGGGTATAAAAACTACCCGGGGCATACGGAAATCTTTGCGGAAAAAACAAATACGGATGATTACGCCATGATGCTGTATACCGGCGGGTATCACGTCATTCATGTCAGTACGCACTGTTCCTTGAGGGAAGCGTGCGACAGGGCCACAAAGAAACGGGTGAAGCGAGTCATTGAACTGGCCCACGATATGATCAAAACCTATGGAGTTGAAAACGATCTGATTGCGGTCGCCGGTTTGAACCCCCATTGCGGGGAAGGCGGAGCATTCGGCAATGAAGATGACAATGAAATCATTCCGGCCATTGAGGAAGCCAAAGCAGAAGGGATCAACATAACCGGGCCGGTGCCGCCGGATACCATTTTCTATCGAGCCATGCAGGGTCAGTTCAAAGTTATTATTGTCATGTATCACGATCAGGGACATATACCGGTGAAAATCATCAACTTCGAGGAAGGGGTTAATGTCACCCTGGGGCTTCCCATTATTCGAACGTCTGTGGATCACGGCACCGCATACGGAAGAGCCGGGAAAGGATATGCATCTCCTGTAAGCCTAATGGAGGCTTACAAGCTGGCTGCAGACATGGCGTATAAGAAGTATTATACAGCAAAAAAATGAACATCGAACATCGAATGATGAATGGAAAAGATGAAGAAACAAACTTGATGGCCTCGTAAAAAGTCCGAAAAACGAGCTTTTTACGAGAGTGTTTAGTATTTGGTGTTTAGTGTTTAGCACACCAATAAGTTGATATCACATGATATATTTTTTTCTAAATACTAAATACTAAATACAAAACACTAAATACTTAATGAATTCAGCTTTGAGCTTTGAGTTAAATACTTATCTTTTTGCCAGTGCAAGTTCAAGGGCATGGGCAGCGTTCACGTGCCCGGGCTCTAATCGGAGCGCCCTACGAAAATGGGTGATAGCCTCGGCCATTTGTCCCCGGATAGCCAGTGCAACGCCGAGGTCACTGTGCGCATCGGGATAATCCGGGTAAATTTTCAGTGCTTCCCGAAAAAGTGGAATCGCCTCCCCAAGCCTTCCCAACCGAATCAACACGGCGCCAAAATTTTTATATGTCTTTGGATTCTTAGGGTCTATCTTCAGTGCCGCCGAGTAATGGTCTACGGCGTCATTCAATTTTCCTTGTTTGGCAAGGACATTCCCCAGGTTATTGAGTGCACCGGTATGTTTCGGATTTAGCCGCAACACTTCCCGGTAGTGATAAATCGCCTGTGAGGGTTTGTCCAGATCTCCCAAAGCATTGCCGAGGTTATAATGGGCAACGACACAATCGGGATATATTCTCAGTGCCTCTAAATAGTGGTTTACGGCTTTATCAAATTTTCCCTGTGTTGACAGGGTATACCCCAGGTTGTTGTGTGCCACCGGATTGTCGGTGGTCACCGCCAGGGCACGGGTAAACAGTGCAATACTGTTTTCCCAATATCCTACCTGCCGCCAGGTGGTTGTTATTAAGAGAGACAGAAGAACCCCGGCAGAAGCGGTAAGCCACACTTTTTTTATGCGAAGTCTCGCAGAACATTCAGAAATTCCCCAGGCAGCAATCATGAACAACCCGATGAGCGGCAAATAGGCATATCGATCCGCCATTGCCTGCGATCCGACCTGCACCAGTCCGATTACCGGAACCAGCGTTCCCATATACCATAACCAACCGACGACGGCATAGGGGCGTTGCCGCGCACCTTTTATCACCCAAAAAGAGATTCCGGCCAGCAGCAAAAATGCGCCGGCAACCTTCCATCCGGGTATCGCAGAAGGAAACGGGTAAAAGACCGTCAATTCAAACGGCCACACCATTTTTCCGATGTATTCCGCATAGGAAAGGAGTGCATTTGCAACCCTCTCACCAAACGGATAAACCGCTGCCGAACCGATTGATCCGCCGCGTTGCTGCGCTAAGAGGGTGACCGCACATGATGCTGCCGATAATAGAAAAAACGGTATCTTCTCCCATACTGCAGGATACGAGATGGGTCTTTTTCCGGTTTGATGAAAACGGTCGAGGGGCCAATAATCCAGCAGCAGCAATACAAACGGAAGGGTGACGACCATCGGCTTTGCCATGAGGCCCAGGATAAAGAAAAAAAGCGTTGACAGGTACCGCCTAAAGGTCGGTCTTTCAACATACCGGATGTAACCCCACAGGGTCAGCATCCAGAAAAACGCACATAATACATTTTTTCGCTCGGACACCCAGGCAACCGATTCCACCTGGAGGGGATGGAGGGCAAAGAGAGCAGCAACAAAACCGCTTTGCCAGGATGCGCCGGTGATCCGTTTGAGCAAAAGAAAAAGCAGCAGGGTGGCGAGGATATGAAAAAAAAGATTGGTCACATGATGGAAGCCTGGATTCATTCCGAAGAGCTCATAATCGAGCATGTGGGATAACCAGGTCAGGGGGTGCCAATTACTCTCATATAAGGCGGTAAAGGACCATATGACGGCTTTGTCCGTTAAACCTCCTCTTATATGAGGGTTTTTAAAGACATATCCACCGTCATCGTAATTCACAAAGTCATGGTTGATGGTCTGACCGTAGACGGCAAGGGTGATAACCGTGAGAAACAGGCAGACCCAAATCTCATACCGAATCTGAAAAGGCCTATCTTCACGGTTTCGGCGACCGGCAACCACGCTGGAATTACTCCAAGATAATCGCTCCATCTGCATTTCTTTTTATGTCGGAGATGCCGGGATGCTGATTTTCAATATCATGGATAAGGGTGTCCTGCTGCGCTACAACTTTTTGCAGCAGCTGGTTTTTTTCTAAAACCGCCTTATGTTGAAGGGCCTGGCGGACCGTAATTGCCAGATCGATCATATTGCAGGGTTTTTTAAAGAACCGGTAGATCTCGCCCTCATTAATTGCACGGATGGCGGTATCGAGATTGCCATGTCCGGTAAGGATCATTCGGATGGTATCCGGATATTTTTTCCGCACAACGGCAAGAAGTTCCGACCCGGACATACCCGGCATTTTTTCATCTGAAATCACCACATCCACCGGCCCCTGAGACAGTATGGATAGAGCTTCGTTGGCTGAGCCTGCGATCAATACCGTGTACGGCTCCTTAGAAAAAGACTCTTTCATCATTTCTCGGATGGCGGTATCATCGTCTATAATCAATACTGTATGCTTCATTTTAAAATCTCCTTGGCCTCCTTTATTTCATCAGTGTTCACAGGTACACTGTTCATCGTTTAGTGTTGCTTTTCTTCGAATCCCTATAGATATTCTTCCTGCAAGAGCGGTGCCAAAAAGACAACGAAAGCGCCCGTTAAAGAGATCCAGCCATGGAGACAATCGGGAGTTCAATCACAAAACTGGTACCGATTCCTGGATCGCTGGCAACATAGATGTCCCCTTGGTGCTCCTTGATGATGTCGTAGCAGACGCTTAAACCGAGCCCTGTCCCAACACCTTTCTCTTTTGTGGTGAACAGCGGTTCGAATATTTTCTGAAGATTCTCTTCGGGGATTCCCATTCCAGTGTCTTTAAAACTGATGCGAATGGCATTCTCATTAAACTCACTCGCTATGGTCAGCGTTCGAATGTCGTTGCGTGCCTTCATGGCATGGTGCGCATTTGTGATAATATTTAAAAATACCTGCTGGATCTCATATAAATCGGCGATGGTGTACGGCAGGGAATCCGCCAGTTGCCTGGTCACCTCAATTTGATCGACCTTGAAATCGTGTTGCTTCAAATCGAGGGTGCTGTTGATAATTTCGTTTATCGAAACCGGTTCTTTTTCAGGATTTTGTCTCCGAGCAAAGCCCAGGAGCTTTTGAACGGGCTTCAAACAGAGTTTTGCGCCGGAATTGATATTTTTTATATATTCCCTTGTATCTTCCGGAGGGAAATCATCCATCATGAGCAGATCGGAGAAGCCGATCACGGAATTTAGCGAATTGTTTAATTCATGAACAACCCCGGCGATGAGTTGTCCGATGACGGCGAATTTTTCCGACTCCTTCAATTGCACCTTGACAAATTCCAGTTGCTCTATTGCATTTTCCGAAGTCAGTGCTTTTTGCCTGCGCTCCACTCCCTTGCGTATGGTTTCACGATACGTCTCGTTCTTAAACGGTTTATCGATATAATCATATGCGCCCCATTTAAGCGCTTTTTTTGCGGACTCCACATCCGAGTGGGCCGTCATGATCAACACTTCGAGGGCTGGATTCAGTTGCTTTATTTCTTTAAGCGTTTCAACCCCCGACCTTCCGGGCATTTGCAGATCGAGAGAAACCACATCGTATTCGTTGCCCTGCCGGACCTTTTCAATGGCCTTTTCGCCGTTTTCCACAATGGTCACATCGAATTCAGACCGAAGAATGAACCCGAGCACTCGCCGAATCTCCCGGTCATCATCCGCTACCAGGATACGCGGCCGCTCATCGTTATCGCCCGATTGCTTCAATGGACGTTGCTCCGGCAAGGTTGCCTTATTTTCTTCCTTAAGATTCACTTGTCGCATCTACCTTCTTGACCCTATAGCCGTCTCCGTAATCGTTCAGCCACAAAGACACGAAGACACAAAGATTATAAAATAATTTTTTAAATACATATCATTTCTTTGTGCCTTTGTGCCTTAGTGGCATAAAGGTTACTCTATCGGATCTATAAAATCCTTTAACTGCTCACGGGTCGGAAGGGGCTCCTTCTTGAGTTTTTCTTCCAATTTTCCGACTTTTTCTTCATCTTTTTTTTCTGCATACTGAAAATTGTCGTCCAGGACCCGTGGGGTAATCAAAATGACCAGCTCTTCTTTTTTAAAGTTTTTGCCCGTCCTGCCAAACAGGGCGCCGAGTCCGGGGATATCGCCCAACAACGGTATCGAGTCCCGGGCTTTCGTCTTATTTTCTTTTATCAGCCCACCGATAAGAACGGTTTCTCCGCTTTTCGCCATCAACCAGGTGGATACCGAGGTGGTTTTGACCACCGGAATGCCCAGTTGGAGCTCGGCGTCCTGTATGCTGGGTAGTACCTGCAACAGAATACTGCCGTCATCGTAAATAAAGGGGGTAATATCAAGAATGGTGCCGGTGTCGATGAATTCGATGGTCTCGGTAGCCACGCCCAGATTTGTGGTGGTGACTCGGTATCCTTGCTGACCGCCGACTTGCACCTTGGCCGATTTGCCATGAATAGCCAGAACCTTCGGGGTGGAGAGTGTGTTGACCCTCGTTTTACTTTGAAGGGCGTCCAGGGCCATTGAAAACTGATAGTCGGTTCCAATGGCGGTTATAAGATTGGAAAAGATACCTGCGCCACTACCGGGAACCGGGTTAACCGGCTCGGTGGAGGGCATAACGGCTCTACTGAATCCACCGGTGGCGATTGTTGCATCACCGAGGATTTTTGCCCAATCGACACCGAAGGCCATATCGTCCGTCAGGCCTATTTGAAGGATCTTTGCCTCGATCATCACCTGTTTCGGTCTTTGATCCAAATAGCCGAGGATGGTTTCCATCTTCTGTATATTTTCGGGCGTATC
Source organism: uncultured Desulfobacteraceae bacterium (assembly GCA_964433795.1). Lineage (GTDB taxonomy): Bacteria > Desulfobacterota > Desulfobacteria > Desulfobacterales > SURF-15 > DUZK01. Next base: position 11,656 of record CAYSUA010000104.1, read on the forward strand.
TTCCACTATAATGGTTTTGGATTCCGCATGTGTCTGGATCGTTCCCTCGCGCGGAAGCTTCTCTAGAATTCCCTGAACCTTTTCCATTTCCGCATATCTAAGCTTGAGGATTTTCATCTGATGGGATTCTGCCGGCTCTTCCACGATTTCTTCGGATTTGTATATATAATACAGATCGCCATTTTTTTTATATTGGAAGCCTCCGGCCAGGACAATGGCATCCAATGCTTCGTCAAGGGGTACCTGATACAGATGCACGGAAATCTTTCCGGATACGTCCTGGGCCGTGGCAATATTGATCTCCCGTTCCATAGCCAGGGCCGAGAGAACCTCCTGGATCTCACTTTGATAGAAATTAAGCGTTAGCAATCCGTTTGAAGTTAATTGATTTTCAGCGTCGGGTTTTTTTTGATTGTCTGTTTTAATGTCTGGGTTTTCTGGTGTTTTGGGTTTTTCCGACTCCGATGTCACAAACGGCTTTAATTCGGAGTCATCTGTTATAGGTTTTTCCGGCACAGGTGCCTCAGGGGGTTTGGAGATGGCTGTCTTATCAGGTTCCCGGTAGTTTTTCGCCGCTGTTTCAGCCGTCGTTGAATCCCGTTTTTCGGGTGGTGGCGGCGGAGCGGTTTTGTGGAATTTGATGATCCACTTGTTCTGCCTGCGGTTACGATAGCAGCTATATTTTGAGTAATTTTTCGGAAGGCCGATCCTTATTGTTAAGGCCTCTGGTTCCCGGTCCAGCGCAACCCAAGAGTCCAGCGTTTTGTATTCGCGATAGGGCGTCAGATCCGTTGTGGCGTTTTTGAATTTGACGATCACCGCATCCTCAGCGACCTCCGGTTCCGCTAATTGAACCTGGTTGTCGAATTTAAAAATAAAGGCTGAGAACGTTTTGTCATGCACGCTACGAATTCTCTTCAACCTTAATGGCGCAGCCGTAGAAGGCTCGGCAGCGAGCGCGGAACAGACACCTGTTGCAAGCCCCAGAAACATGAAACAAAAAACAGCTAGGCTCCCGAAGACCTTTATATGTTGACTCCAAGCTTTTTTTCGTCCGTATATGGATTTATTTACTGACATACGTTAATACCTCTAATACAATCTCATATATTCCCGAGCGCAACGTTATCCGGTCTTTGTCGATTTCAACGACTTGATAGTCGCCTATCCGATCCCCCATGCGAACAAAACGATCGTTTATGATGGCAATGGGACGCTTTCCGCCCACAATGGTCCCCTTGAGCGTCATGGGTGGCGGGGGCTTCAGTTCTTCTTCCCCTTGATTTTCTTCAGATGCAGGCTGTGGAGGCTCGGGTCTTACAGGTTCTGCGAAGATATCTTTAACAACGGATTGCAGGACACT
>CAYSUA010000105.1:0-12459 GCA_964433795.1 uncultured Desulfobacteraceae bacterium
TTACGACTGCGCCGAGGCATTCATTTCTTTCACTGAGTACGGGTTGACCTCTGGCCAAAAGATATTTTGTATCCGACAATATGAATTCATAGGTGGGGATATCCTCATAATCGACGTGTTTTCCTTGAGAGATCTCCATAATCAGATTGCAGAGGTTTTTATCCGGTATATATGCTTCAATATTTTTTCCCGGTTCACTGTCGGGATTCAAGTCGAGAAGCTTCTGAAAGGCGGGATTCATCAAGACCGTCCGGCCCTGTGCATTGGTGACGACAACACCGTTGGGCAGTGATTGAAGGATGGTGTGGATGCGGCTTTTCTCCGTGTGGAGATCCAACAGCGTGCGTCTTCTTTCATTTTCCAGTTTTTCAGTCTCTTGGATGAGGCGAATCTTTTCCTGGGCGCGACGGACCACTATACGAAGCTGGTCGGGTTCAAACGGTTTGGGGATAAAATCATATGCCCCTTGCTTCATGGCTTCGATTGCCGTTTGAACGGTCGCAAAACCGGTGATGACAATGACCAGAATGGATGGGTTTATATCCTGTATTCGAAGAAGGACTTCCATTCCATCCATCCCCGGCATTTTCAAATCCAGCAGGACAATGGAGATTTCATTTTGGGACAATATTTCCAGGGCCTCGCTTCCTCTCGATGCCTTGAACACTTCGAATCCTATCGGCTTAAGCGTCCGTTCAGACCCATCCCGGATGTTCTCTTCATCATCCACTACCAATACATGAATGGGTACAAGACTATTATCCACTATCGTCTCCTTTGCTTTCCGATTGGGCGATCGGAAGATCTATTATGAAAGTCGATCCTTCATTTATTCTGCTTTTCGCTTTAATCGTGCCGCCGTGGTTTTGTACGATTCCATATACCAAACTTAGACCCAAACCGGTCCCCTGGCCTTCTTCTTTGGTCGTAAAGAAGGGCTCAAAAATGTGGGGTAAATTCTCTTCTGAAATACCGCGACCGGTATCACCGATTTCAATGGCGATTCGATCTTTGCCGGGCAAGAGATAGGTATTGATAATCAGGTTCCCCTTTCCTTCCATGGCCTGGGCGGCATTGAAAAAAATATTCATAAACATGTGGTTGAGTTGTTGAATATCGCCGGATAAAAGTGGTAACGAGGGTGTGAGATCCTTGGTAATTTCTATATTCTGGAAGATCGTATGGTTTTCAAGCAGAAACAACGTTCGGGAAATGGCCTGATTGATATCATGGGGTTGCATCAGATGCCGGGTCTGACGAGTAAATTCCAACAGTTCCTTGACCGTATCCTGACACCGTTTCGCATCTTTTAGAATTCTTCCGAGATCCTCCCGGACTTTTTCGTCCAACCGATATTCTTCCAGCACAAGCTGGGTGTATAAAATGATTCCCCCTAAAGGGTTATTCAACTGATGGGCGACACCTGCAGCCAATTTTCCAAGAGAGGTCATTTTTTCAGCCTGTAAAAGCTGGATTTGCGTCTTTTCCAGTTCCTGCTTGATCCGGATACTCTCCCGCAAGTCATAGAAAAAACCGATGGTGGCAACCTCTTGATCCTCTTCATAAACGATGGCCGCATTCAGGCTGATGGGAATAATTTCACCGTCTTTTCTGAGGAATTTCACCTGATACGATTTTAATTTCCCCTTTTCCCCGGATTCTTCACTTCGGAGCTTACGCATAACCTCCCGTGCGCCGTCGCTCGGATAAACAGAACGGATATCCAGATGGTTAAGCACCTCATCGGCTGAGTACCCGCTGATTTCCTCCGCTGCTTTATTAAAAATGAGTATTTTGCCCGTTATATCTGCTGCAATGACGGCATCGACCGAATTCAAAATAAGATTCTTTAAGAACGCATTGGAGCGGTTTAATGTTTCATCGATTCTTATTGTTGGCGGAAGATCGAAATCCATACTGACCAAAGCGTCGATGGATTCTCCGGAACGGATCGGATATGAATATCGGCAAGGGACTTTCCTGAGGTCCTGAGAGGTGTTGTCCTGTATGGAGATAAAAGTCGATTCACCTGTTTGAATGGCTTTGTAAGCCGCACAATTTTCGCAGATTTCGGAACGGTCGGTGAATACTTCGTAACACCGACGCCCCCGAATCTCGGATATCGGTTTTCCCTCCACAGAACAGTTGGCGGCTAAAATCTCAAAATCCGGTGAGATGACAATAAATCTTCTTTTAAATTGCTTAATGGCTTTGAGTAAGTATTCATTTTCAATATCGGTGTACATGGACATGTTTCGGGACCCTTTAATTGAATGGTATGGAAATTTCTTTTTTTTGGACGCTGATAAACGCAGATTTTTCAGATTAATAAAAATACTATTATCTGCATATATCAGCGAGAATCTGCGTCCTATTTAATGTAACGTCTTGGAAATTCTACAATCTATGGAATCGGAAAAGGAATTAGAAATTCAAATGAATAATCGACCCGCACTGATGAATATCTATAACCAGGATCAAAAAACAGGCGCTTTCAGATATTCATTCATCCGGCAGAAATAGAGGCGTGAATAGGTACCGATTCAGCATTAAATTATTGATTATTAAATCACAGAAATTAAATCATCGCAACCGGTGTCAGTGGCCGCATCCATATGAATGGGGCGAATGAGATTTTAATATTGACATCCCGAAAGAATTTTTGGAAATCTATATCATCCGGATAGTGAATAGACTATATTTATTGAGGCGATGAAAATGATATCCAATCGATTGATACTTTGCGGTTTTGGAAATGTGGGGAAGGCCTTTGCGAATCTGATTCATGAACGGCAGAGCGATTTGAAGAAACGCTACGGCTTGAACCTGGAATTGGTAGCCATAGCGGATATCGACGGTGCGGTTCACTGCAATAATGAACCGATTCCCATAGATAGGGTATTGGCGCACGTGGAAGGGGGCGGCACCGTTGAAACCATTGAAGAAATAGGACGTCCGGGTATGTCCGGAATCGATGCATTGACCCGGATTGAGGCGGATGTTCTCATCGAAGCAACACCGACGAATTTAAGGGATGGTGAACCCGGGCGAAGCCACATCATGGCTGCTTTGGATAAAGGCTTGAATATTGTGACCGCCAACAAGGGTCCCCTTGTACTCTATTACAAGGAAATCCTGGATCTGGCAAAAACCAAGGGGTGCCGGATTTCCATGAGTGCGGCAACGGCAGCAGCACTGCCGACGTTGGATGTGGGGCGTTTGTGCCTGGCCGGCGCCGACATACTTTCCATCGAGGGAATTTTAAACGGCACAACCAATTACATTTTGACCCGCATGAGAGAAGAGAAGTGCACCTATGCAACAGCGCTTAAGGAAGCTCAGGAAATGGGCATCGCGGAAACGGACCCGGCCCTGGATGTGGAAGGATACGATACCCGCAACAAGCTGGTACTCATTACAAATACCCTGATGGATCAAACCTTCGGCATAGAGGATGTGGCAGTCAAGGGGATCACCGGCGTGAGTTTGGATGATATCGATGAGGCATCTAAAAAAGGCAAAGTTCTCAAACTTGTGGGGACCGCAACCATTGAAAGCGGTCAAATTTCTTTGAAAGTCGAACCGAAAGCTCTGGAAATGAAACATCCGCTGGCTTCCGTGAATTATTCGGAAAAGGGAATCAGTTATCTGGCAGACACCATGGGACAGGTAACGGTGACCGGGGGAAAGAGTTCACCCGTGGGAGCGGCGGCAGCGCTATTAAAGGATTTGATACATTTAAATTTATTTCAGTGAAAGGGAGAAGATAATGAAAGTTGCAGACCGCATGGAAACCATCCCGTTTTCCGGGATCAGAAAGGTTTTTGAGGAAGTCATCCGCAGGGAAAAGGCGGGGGAGAAGATTATCCATCTCAATATCGGGAGACCGGATTTTGATACTCCCAAAAACATTAAGGAAGCAACAAAAAAAGCGCTTGATGAAGGGAAGGTCCATTATGCATCCAATTACGGCATACCGGAGCTGAGAGACGCCATAGCCCAAAAGACGGAACAGGAAAACAACATCGGTTATGATCCGATCAGTGAAATCGTTGTCACGGTCGGGGCGAACGAAGGGGTTTTGCTGGCCATGATGGGACTCCTGAATCCCGGAGACGAGGTGTTGATACCGGATCCGGTTTGGCTTCACTATTTTTATTGTGCGCAAATGGCAGGGGCTGTTCCCATTTCGGTCCCCACCCGGGAAGAAAACGAGTTTGTGCCGAGTATAGAAGATTTTAAAGCCTTGCTGACCGAAAAAACAAAGATGATCGTACTGACTTCCCCGAACAATCCTACGGGCGCTGTGGCCAGTGCCGAAGCGCTCGATGCACTGGCCCAACTGGCCAAAGAAAAAGACCTGTTTGTGATTTCCGATGAAATTTACGAATCCATGGTCTATGACGGCAATCGACACATCAGCATTGCCGGCCTGCCCGGCATGAAGGAGCGGACCATCATCGTCAACGGATTTTCCAAGAAGTATTCCATGACCGGTTGGCGCTTGGGTTGGATCTGTTCGGATAAGGCGTTGATGTCGGCCATGATTCGGATTCATCAGTACACCACCGTCTGCGTCACCACATTTGCCCAGTACGGAGCGGCTGAAGCATTGACCGGTCCGCAGGATGAAATCAACCGGATGATTACAGAGTTCAATCGCCGCAGGGGTTTTATATACGATGCATTAAAAGAGATGCCCGGTATCAAGGTGCTCAGACCCAAGGGTGCATTTTACATTTTCCCGAACATCACCGGCACGGGTAAAACATCGGAGGAAATCACCGGCTATCTGCTGGATGAGGCGAAAATCGCCGTTGTTCCGGGAAGCGTTTTCGGAAATTACGGAGAGGGCTATATTCGGATATCTTACGCCAATTCATATGAAAATCTCGAGATTGCCATGTCGAATATGAATGATGCTTTAAGGAGGTTGTAACCGGTTTCTATATGGTATTACCTGAGTATATTAAAATACCAGGTAATCAGCTCGGTGCCGAAAAAGACATAGGAAAGGGCGCCGATGGAGAGGAATGGACCGAAGGGAACGGCAAGTTTAAGGTTTTTTTTCTGGTGTAACATCACCAGGATGCCGGAGACAGCCCCGATCATAGATGCTAAAAAAATCGTAAACAATACCCCTTTCCAGCCGATCAGCGCTCCGATTAATGCAAGTAATTTGATATCTCCGCCCCCCATTCCGTCTTTTTTCATCAGCAAGGTGTATGTTACGGCGACCAGATAGAGACTGCCGCCGCCGATTAAAATACCCAACACCGATTCCAGCCATGAGATTTGAGGCAGAAACAAAGAGGCCAGAAAAGCGATGGGAATGCCCGGGAGCGTGATGACATCCGGTATGATCTGATGGTCGAGGTCGATGTAGGTGATCAACAGCAGAACCGTCGTAAATCCATACCAGATCGATCCTTCTATGGAGATGCCGTATTTTTGAAAGAACAGAAACGCAAATGCCCCGCTCAGAATTTCGACCAAGGGGTACCTTGCCGATATCCGAACACCACAATAGCGACATTTCCCTCTCAGCCAGAGAAAACTGATGACCGGCAGATTGTCATAGAATCGTATGGGCGTTTCGCACTTCGGACATCTGGACCCGGGTGAAACAATCGATTGTTTAAGCGGTATTCTATAAATACAGACATTTATAAAACTGCCGATGCACAAACCGAATATAACCACCACAATTTCTGTTAAATAAGGTGTCATTTTAAAACGGCTCTATGACCCAAAAGAAGGCAAATTCTTTGCAGTATCTTACAATTCCAAGTGTTTTCGGAGTATTGGAGTGATGGAGTAATTATTCAAGGATCGACTATTTCTTTTGCAACACTCCAGTACTCCATCACTCCAACACTCCAGTTGAATAATATAAAAAAATCTAAGCGCTTTGTCATTACCTTTTTATTGGTTGTTGTTATGTATAAAAATAGTATCATTGATGTTGTCAACAATGAAACCTGTCTTATTATATAAGTTTACGCAAAATATGTATAAGCCGAAACAGGAAAATTTCAACTTTTGATTCGGCCAATCAAACGATATTACTCAGGTGAGACAATGGCTGAAACTGATAAAGACGATCTGATCGCCATTCTTGACGAGGATGAAGCCGATCTTGAAGAAATACCCACCACCCTTCCGCTCATGCCGGTTCGGGATATTGTCATATTCACGGATATGCTGCTTCCGTTGTTTATCGGTCGTGAAAGATCGGTTCGCGCTATCGAAGAGGCTGTTGAGAAAGACCGGTTGGTGTTTCTGGCGACCCAGAAAGATCCGGCAGTTGAGGACCCGAAAACTGAAGAAATCTATGGCGTCGGAACCATTGCCCGAATCCTGAGAATGCTGAAGCTTCCAGACGGTAGGGTCAAAGCGTTGGTTCAGGGAGTCGTGAAAGCCAGGATCATACGATACAGCCGAAAGCGATCCTTTTACCGGGTAAAGATAGAGACCATTCTTGAACCCGCGGTTGATGAAATCGGCCTGGAGACTGAAGCGCTCATGCGCAACGTCAGGGAACATGCCGAGAAAATCCTGGAACTCCGCGGTGAATTGACGAGTGATGTGGGAAATATTCTCGAAGGAGTCGAGGACCCCGGAAAGTTGGCGGACCTGGTCGCCTCCAGCCTGAAGCTCAAGATCGAAGAATCCCAGATCCTTCTCGAGTTGGTGGATCCGGTGGATCGTCTTGGAAAAGTGAATGATCTGCTTTCCCGTGAAGTGGAGCTTTCGACCATGCAGGCGAAGATTCAATCCAATGTGCGGGATGAGATATCCAAAAACCAGCGGGACTATTTCTTAAGGGAGCAGGTTCGAGCCATTCACAGGGAACTGGGGGAGCATGACGACAAAGCCGCCGAAGTTGAGGATTACCGGAAGAGAATCAAACGAGCCAAAATGCCCCATGATGCTCTCGATGAGGCTGAACGACAGCTGAAGCGACTGGAACAGATGCATCCGGAATCTGCCGAAGCTTCCATCGTTCGGACCTATCTGGATTGGATAGCCGATCTGCCTTGGAGCAAAACCACAAAAGATATGTTGGATATCAAACATGCCAAAAAGATACTCGATGCGGACCACCACGCTTTGGATAAAGTCAAGGAGCGGATGCTGGAGTACTTGAGTGTCAGAAAACTCAATGCCAAAATGAAGGGGCCGATCCTCTGCTTCGTGGGTCCTCCGGGCGTGGGTAAAACCTCATTGGGACGTGCCATTGCAAATGCATTAGGGCGCAAATTCGTTCGAATTTCTCTGGGTGGAATTCGAGACGAAGCGGAAATACGCGGACACCGTCGGACCTATATCGGGGCCTTACCGGGCCGAATTATCCAGGGACTCAAACAGTGCGGTTCCAACAACCCGGTTTTCATGATGGACGAAATCGATAAACTGGGCGCCGATTTCAGGGGCGACCCGTCGTCGGCACTTCTGGAGGCTCTGGACCCGGAACAGAACTCGGCTTTCAGCGACCATTACCTCAATATCGCATTCGATCTTTCCAAGGTTATGTTTATTCTTACCGCCAACATCACCGATACGATTCCGGCTGCATTGCTGGACAGAATGGAGATTATCTCCCTTTCCGGATATACGGAAGAAGAAAAAGGTGTAATTGCCCGAAGACACCTTTTGCCCCGCCAGATTAAGGAAAACGGTCTTAAACACAAACAGTTGTCCATCAGCACCGGAGCCCTCCACCAGATCATCACCGAGTACACATCCGAGGCCGGAGTGAGAAATCTTGAAAGGGAGCTTGGCTCCCTTTGCCGAAAAGGGGCGAGAAAACTCGCAGAGGGTGAAAAAGGACCGTTTCACATTACAAAGAGAAACATATCCAAGGATCTGGGGGTTCCGAAATATATTCCTGAAATGGATCAGGAAAACAGCCAGATCGGATTGTCCACCGGCCTGGCCTGGACCCAGGTGGGTGGTGAAGTGTTATACGTGGAGGCCAGCCTGCTGAACGGGAAAGGCGATCTGATTCTGACCGGGCAGCTGGGGGAGGTTATGCAGGAGTCGGCAAGGGCGGCACTGAGCTATGCACGGGCCAATTTTCAAACATTGGGGATTAAAGACAACGTGTTTGAAAGCAACGATGTGCATATTCACGTTCCGGCAGGGGCGATTCCGAAAGATGGACCGTCTGCGGGCATTGCCATGGCTGCCGCACTGATTTCAGCACTGGCCAAGAGACGGGTAAATAAATATGTGGCTATGACCGGAGAGATCACGCTGAGGGGCAGGGTGCTGCCGGTGGGCGGATTGAAGGAAAAAGCCCTGGGGGCATTGAGGGCGGGGATAAAGACGATTATCTATCCTCAAAAGAACAAAAAGGACATATCGGAAATACCGGCCAATATTAAGCGTAAGATCAAGTTTATTCCGATAGCGCACATGGATGAGGTGCTAGAGATCGCTTTAGAAGACTAATTATAGAATATATCGATGAACGGACAACGGTAAACCAAACAGATGCGCATACTTGCTGTTGATTCGGCCACAAAAAGCTGCAGTGTCGCTGTTGTTGATGGACAGACACTTTTGGCGGAAGCGATCGTAATAACCGGAGAAACCCATTCCAAACATCTGATGAATCTGATCCATCAGGTGCTGCAAATCTCTCACGTTTCCTTGAAAGATATAGATGGGTTTGCGGTTACCAGGGGCCCGGGTAGTTTTACCGGCCTGCGAATCGGTATCAGTACCGTGAAGGGACTTGCCGCTTCATCCGGAAAGCCGGTGGTCGGTGTATCGACCCTGGATGCCCTTGCCAATCAGGCGGGCGCGACACCTTGCCTCATTTGTACGGTTATCGATGCTCGGAAAGAGGAGGTTTACTTTGGACGGTATCGCCGGATCGACGGGGTTCTGATAAAGGAAACCGAAGAGCAGGTTTTGCCCCTTGCCAACGCAATAGCGGGTATTCGTGAACCGAGTTACTTTATCGGGGACGGTTCTTGCACATACAAACCGGCGATTCTTGAAATATTCGGTGAGGACCGGGTGATTTTTGCGCCCCGTTTCCATCACACGATCCGGGGGTCCACGGTAGCGAAAATAGGGCTGGAACGAATTGAAAAAAATGACGTCGATAATGTTTCAACATTCAGCCCCAGCTATATCCGTAAATCGGATGCAGAGTTGAACCTTGCCAAACGTCATCTGTTATAGACATTTTTCGGGACAATTCGGCGGATACGACATCATTGACATCTATTGGACATTATGATAATCGTCTATACCTGTTATCTAATGATTACGTTTATTTAAAGTTATATATATAAACAATATTAATGAACAAATACACCTGGCCTGACCCGCCACGTCACGTTGCATTTCCGGTGGCAAGTGCCGGATATCCGTTAATAATCACCGCTGCATTTACAACCGCTGTATTTGCGTTGTTGGGGTTTGCAGTGCTGACGATTATCGGCCTTGCGGCAACATTTTTCATCTGTTTTTTTTTTCGGGACCCGGACCGTGTCGTACCGAATGAGCCGGCAGCGGTAATATCTCCGGCCGATGGAAAGATTATCGTTGCAGCGCCTGTAAAGAATTGCCCTTTTTACGAAGGGGATTGCTTAAAGATCAGCATTTTTATGTCGGTCTTTAATGTACATATCAACCGGATACCCCATGATGGGAGTATCCAGGAGGTTCAGTATACGCCCGGTGAATTTATTGCCGCAAATCATCACCAGGCTCCCATGAAGAACGAGCATAATGCGGTTTTTTTACAAACCGAAGATAATAAAAAAATTTGTTTTGTTCAGATCGCTGGGCTTATTGCCCGGAGGATAATTTGTAAAATACAAGCAGGGGATCGAGTAACCCGTGGTCAACGGTTCGGACTGATTTGTTTCGGTTCACGGGTGGATGTGTATGTTCCACCCGAAACCACTCTGAACATTGCTTTTGGCGATCGGGTTAAAGCAGGAACCTCAATTTTAGGGTATTTATCATGAGAACAGCATACAGAGCCGAAAAAGATGGTATACCGCGCGGAATCTATATTCTTCCTAACCTGTTTACCACAATGAACATTTTCTGCGGGTTCTATGCCGTTATCGCAGCTGTGAACGGCGCTACCAATGCCGCCGCCATTGCGATACTTGTGGCGGCCATTTTTGATGCGCTGGACGGCAAGATCGCAAGGGTGACACACTCCACGAGCCGATTCGGCGTAGAATACGATTCCCTCGCCGATTTGATTTCATTCGGTTTGGCTCCGGGGCTGATGATCTATCTGTGGGCTCTAAAACCGCTGGGACGTCTCGGCTGGCTGGCGGCTTTTCTGTTCATGGTCTGTGGGGCGCTTCGGCTGGCTCGATTCAATACCCAGGTTGATTCCGTAAAGAGCGACTATTTTGTCGGTCTTCCCATACCTGCAGCAGCCTGTATGCTGGCGGCCACCGTGATGTTGCATCACCGCCTTGGGATCGGTACCAGTGCCAATAAAATATTAATACTCATGCTGATTTATATTCTGTCTTTCCTGATGGTGAGTTCCATCAAATTTTATAGTTTTAAGAAGCCGGAATTATCCAAAAAGATGAACTTCAATGTGCTGGTGGGAGCCGTCCTTATTATGATCTTTATCGCTGCCCAGCCGGCTATCGCTTTGTTCTCGATAGGCTTAGCCTATATCATGTCCGGTCCTTTCGGCTTTTTGCGGAAGTATAAGGCCTTGAAGAAAAAGAAGGCGGAGTCGCGCAAAAAAGACGAACACCGATCGAATCAGATTTAACATACATCTCGAACCATTTTCCCGCTATTCAATAAACCAGGGGTTTTATAAAACACCTTTTACCAATAGGAAGTGAAACGATGCCTGATAAAACATTTAATGTCGCTGTTGCCGGAGCCACTGGAGCCGTGGGAAATCAGATGATCACCAGCTTGGAGGAACGGAGTTTTCCGGTGAAATCGATAAAGTTTCTGGCCTCCCATCGATCTGCCGGACGCAAACTCCGATTCAAAGGCGATACGGTTGTGGTTGAAGAGATGACGGAAGACTCTTTTAAGGGAGTCGATATCGCTCTTTTTTCCGCTGGAGGTTCCACCAGCAAGCAATTTGCCCCGATTGCCGCAGAAAGCGGTTGTGTTGTGGTGGATAATTCAAGCCAATGGCGGATGGACCCGGATGTGCCGCTGGTGGTTCCTGAAGTGAATCCACACGCCATCGCACAATACACGAAAAAGGGAATCATTGCGAATCCCAACTGTTCCACCATCCAAATGGTGGTCCCGCTGAAACCGATCCATCAAAAATTTGAAATCAAGCGGGTTGTGGTTTCCACATATCAGGCGGTCTCGGGTACGGGAAAAAAGGCCATTGACGAGTTGTTCGATCAGACACGGGCCATACTTAATTTTCAAGAGAGTGAAAATAAGGTGTACCCCCATCGAATCGCGTTCAATTGTCTGCCGCACATCGATGTGTTTTTGGATAACGGCTACTCCAAAGAAGAAGTCAAGATGGTGAATGAGACCAGAAAAATTCTTGAAGACGACAGCATCGGAATTACCGCAACGACGGTTCGGGTTCCCGTGTTTTACAGTCATTCGGAATCGGTTAATATAGAAACCAATCGGCCTATTTCAGCGGCAGAGGTTAGAACGCTGTTGGAGGAAGAGCCGGGTGTCGTGGTTGTCGATGATCTTGAGAAAAACCTCTATCCGCTGGCCATCGACGCCACCAACAGTGATGAAATTTTAGTCGGTCGCATCAGGGAAGACGAGTCCATCCCGAACGGGATCAACATATGGGTGGTTGCCGACAACATCAGAAAGGGCGCCGCTACCAATGCCACCCAAATCGCTGAGGTTTTAGCCAAGGACTACTTATAATTAAATCATTAAGAAAGGGCAATAGGAAGAAAAATTGGAAAGGATACCGTTTACCAAAGAAGGGTATGAGGCGTTAAAAAAGGAATTTGAACAATTAAAAACAGTGGAACGACCTCAAAATATAAAGGCGATCGAAGTGGCGCGGGCTCACGGCGATCTGTCTGAGAACGCTGAATTTCATGCTGCTAAAGAACGGCAGGCTTTTATCGAAGGCCGTGTTAACGAACTGGGATATAAGTTAAACAGTGCCGATATCATTGATATCAGTAAACTCTCTAAAGATGCGGTGGTTTTCGGGTCCAGCATACTGCTGGAGAACATGGATACCGGTGAAACAACAGAATATCAACTGGTCGGCCCGGACGAGTCGAACATCGAGGCCGGGCGTATTTCCGTATCCTCCCCCTTAGGAAGGGCCCTAATCGGAAAGAAACCGGGAGACGAGGTCGTCATTCAAGCCCCCGGGGGTAAACGGGAATACGAACTGATTGAGATCATCTGACAGGATGCAATTCGGATCCTGTCGGCTCAATATTTATTTAATGGTTTAGGATTTTTCTTTTTTGGACGCTGACCCGCAGC
>CAYSUA010000105.1:12483-12908 GCA_964433795.1 uncultured Desulfobacteraceae bacterium
GGCGTGTGAACGCAGATTATTTTTCGATACTTGTTTCTTGATGCTCGATACTCGATATAACCACACATTACAGGATAGACTGAATAAAGGTATATATGCCTTTTCAGTTATCCAGCATCGAGTATCCAGTATCGATAACTCATTATAAATAACGGAGGTTTTATTGTGGCAAGAATTACAGTTGAAGATTGCCTGAAACGCGTTGAAAACCGATTTAAACTCGTAAATGCGGCTGCACAGCGCGTCAGGCAGATTCGAGAAGGTTCCGAATATTTGGTGGTATCTCCGAAGAACGAGGACATTGTGGTCTCCCTTCGGGAAATTGCCGCCGGCAGAGTGCTGGTGCAGCAAGAAATAGCAGAACCGGAGGAAGCGGAAGCTAAGGAGGTGGAAGCAGAGGAAGCGGAAGCTAAGGAGGTGGAAGC
>CAYSUA010000106.1:0-12879 GCA_964433795.1 uncultured Desulfobacteraceae bacterium
CGTCAAAAAAAGGATAGATCTAGGCCATTTTGCCCCAATCGACCACGAAGTTGGGGTAAGAGCATAATCGGTTCTTTAGCCATTTCAGCATCTCCGACAAATCCAAGGGAAAATCCAATTCCCGGGTTTAAACCACTTCTGATATATGTTTTTATTGCATCTGCATTGTCACCCGCAAAGGCGATTCATGATCCTATTCCGTAGGCGGATTTAGTCTTGACAGGCATTATCTCTATGCTATCGTAAATTATTATTAGAAATACAACCATCTGAATTTATAATGTTATTTTTTGTTTGGAATGATCGATTCTGCTTAATGTATCGATAAAACTGCTCAAACGGTATAAAGTTGGTTTTTTAATATCGATTGCCCGCAAGAGGTGGAAGACTTTTTATATAAATCTCAATAGTCGGTGATTAAATATGGGTTACCCTGATTCAATGAAGGCTTCGATTCGAAAACTGGAAAGCACCCGGGAAGCGAGGATGCAGCAAGAAATCCCCATATTGAGTTTAGAGGAGAAGAATCAACTCTTAAATGACTTTCATCCGGATTACAGACCGGGCAGCCATCGTGAATTACCGGTGGGCATCAACAAGGGGGAGCGGGTTGTCAGTGAACTGGTCGACCTGTTGGAAGCAAAAAGCCTTGTTGAACCGGATGATTTGGATTTAACCGATACGTTTCTCACAGTCGATGTTCTTATCCTGGGAGGAGGGGGAGCCGGTCTCACCTCAGCCCTGTACAGCCATGATGCGGGTGCATCAGTGGCGTTGGCTACCAAGCTTCGGCTGGGAGACTCCAACACGATCATGGCGGAAGGGGGGATCAATGCGGCCATCTCCCCGGGAGATTCTCCGGCAATTCATTATATCGACACTGTTGGAGGTGGTAATTTTACCAACCTTCCGGACCTTGTGAGAGCATTGGTCTTGGATTCCCCGTTCATTATTAAATGGCTGGAGGAATTGGGTGTTCCCTTTGACAAAGATCCGGAGTCAGATTTGCCCATGCCTCATCTTGCCGGCGGGCACTCTCGCCCACGGGTATGTCCTGTCGGGGACCATACCGGAATGAGCATTATTCACGCATTGCGGGAGGAAGTCGAAAGAAGAGAGGTACGCATCCTGGAATTTGCTCCGGCTGTGGATTTGATTCTAGACGAGAACGGTCAGTGCGCAGGAGCCATTCTCTTTGATCTGGAATCGAATCAGTTCCAGATCGTCCGGTCGAAGATTGTCATCATTGCTACCGGCGGTATCGGTCGTCTTCACATTCAAAAGTTCCCGACAACCAATCATTACGGTGCAACGGCAGACGGACTGGTGATTGCCTACCGGGCCGGTGCGAAACTCGGTTTCATGGATAGTATTCAATTCCATCCCACAGCAACAGCATACCCCGAGCTTCTGCTCGGCGCTCTGGTCACGGAAGTGGCCCGGTCCCGGGGGGCACACCTGGTAAATGCCGACGGAGAAAGATACATCAATGAGCTTGAGACGCGAGATGTTGTCGCCTCAGCCAATATCAAACAGGTTGTCCGAGAAAAAAAGGGTATTGAAACCCCTTTGGGCATGCAGGGGGTTTGGCTGGATACCTCGCTGATCGATATGATCCATGGGACCGGAACGGTTCAGAAATATTACCAGCACCTGTATAAACGATTCATAAAATACGGGATCGATTTTTCCAAAGATCCGATTTTAGTATACCCTGCCGAACATTATCAAAATGGCGGTGTGATCACCGATGACATGGGAAAATGTACTATTCCGAACCTATATGTGGTGGGAGAAGCTGCCGGCGGTGTTCACGGCCGAAACCGCCTTGGCGGAAATTCCCTGAGCGATATTTTTGTTTTCGGGCGCAGGGCAGGCATTCAGGCCGGTCAAACCTATAAGGATGTCCGGATCGGCAAACCGACGTTATCCCATGTCAAAGAATACCATCAGGAGTTAAAAACTGCGGGCATTGAAAGCCGTCGAAAGAGTCCTATGCTGCTCCCGGATTATCAGTTCGAAAAATCGCTGCCGGTTTTTCAGCAATAGCTTTTTCACCCGTTCTTTCCGCTTGACAAGGATGATTCGTATTTATAGTGTTGTCGACGGTCGACAATAGACAATATATATGTCAATATGCGACACCGCCATAACTAATTGAAATATAGAGGTATTTAAAAACAATAAATGTCGACCGGTTAAATATCACCGATCGATTTAGACACAGACAATCTGGAAAACAGGAATCCCAAATCCTTACCGAGGCCGTCCTAAAAGGGGGGTTGTCTTGAGCCACGTGAAAATGGAAGAGAGAGAAGGCAGGCGTCTGGTTCCGGTATTTTTTTACGGAAAGCAGTATCTCGTTCCGGAATCGTGTACCATTATTCAAGCATACGAGTTTGCGGGTCACACATTCACCCGGGGGTGTGGATGCCGAGCGGGTGCGTGCGGTGCGTGTGCGGCGCTTTTTCTCATACCCGGTTCCGCTGCCATCAAAGTCGGGCTGGCATGCCAGACCCAGGTAGCCCCCGGAATGTCCGTCATTCAATCCCTTATTTTCCAACCCTGAAAGCTGCATACGAATTGGAAACCCTGTCGGCAGATCCGTTGCATATCCCCGAGACATATCCCAAATTACTGACATGTATGGGATGCAACACCTGCAGGAAAATGTGTCCCCAGGAAATCAATGTGATGGATTGCATGTCGGCAGCCCTTCAAGGCGACATTGAAGCGGTCGCCCTCCAATCCATGTCCTGTGTCATGTGCGGGATGTGTGCTGCCCGGTGCCCTGCGGATATTGCCCCATATCACATTATGCTCCTGGCCCGGCGGGTGTATGGACGATTTATTTTGAAATCCTACAGATATTTACCTGTTCGATTGAAGCAGATTGAGGACGGTACGGCTGAAAAAGAATTGGACAAGTTGATGGCGCTGGACATTGCCGGCCTCAAGGAGGCGTACAAAAAGCAGCAGGCAGACAAGAGGATTATATAGCAGAATAGAAAAATCCTGCGGTGTCGAACGATTCTGTTATTATACGATTAACCTGGTTCATCCAAATGATGCTTGTATGAAACTTCATAGGGCCCCTACGGTTTCTTGAACAGTTAAGGGCTCGATTTTATAGCCCATATCTTTAAGGGCTCTGGCATATGATGTTAAACGACGTTGGGTGAAACGGGCCTCGTAGGCATCTGCACCTGCGTCGAAATAAGCTTGACCATAGCGAACCAACCGGTAAATGAGTTGGGCCAGCTTGCGGGCTGTGGCAAAAATGGCAACCGAAGCGCCTTTGCGCCAGGAAATGCGACGATAGTAAGCTCCAAGCGCTGTTTTTGAGTTGCGCAAGGTTGATGCAGCCATCCGGAGTGCATTGCCCACTCTCGTGCAAGTAGTAGACTTAAACTTGCCGGGAACTTTTTTACCGGCACTGATGGAAATATTGGGTGCGAGACGCAGGTACGAAACGAAGCGGCTTTCATCGGTAAACGCGGAAAGGTCAGGGCCGAGCTCACTGATGACAACGGCAGAGGTGTCCACCCCAATGCCGTCTATCACGGTCAGATCAAAGCCGGACATGAGATACAGGGCTTGACGCAAGGGTTCCTGGCCTCGTGTGATGAACTTACGTGCCTTGGCTTTGGATGCCGGCGGCGGTGCCGATGAATCTTTGCCCTTCGGAGGCTGCAGCGACTCGATATAGTTGAGGATCTCTGCATCGTAATCGGCGACAACGGCACAAAGCTGATCATAAACCTTAAGGAATTGCTCAAGGTTGAACAAATGCTCAGGGCGCCAGTTGCCGGTGAGTTCTTCGGCGATTTGTTCTTCAGATTTTCGGCAACGGCGGTCACGCAAACTTGCCAGGACCTGGGGGTCACGCTCACCGTCTACAATGGCACGGATAATGGCCATGCCAGTGACACCGGTAATGTCCGAGACGGCATGATGCACGCAGACGTTCATTTGATCGAGGCTTTTCTGTATTCGCCGGACCCAGTCCGAACGTTGGTCCACAATTGTGTTACGTTCACGGATGAGGGCACGCAGTCGACAGATGTCATCGCAAGGCCGAAACGAACCGCGGAGCAATCCGCAGGCGTGCAGTAATTGAAGCCACTGGCAATCGATCATATCAGTCTTGCGGCCGGGAACATGACTGAGCTGACGGGCATTGACCAGATGGACATCAAGACCACGATTGTCAAGGATTTCAAATAACGGAATCCAGTATACGCCGGTGCTTTCCATGGCGACAGTAACGATCTGCTGTTGCTCGAGCCAGTCGGCCAGACGCAACAGCTCCGGGGTTGTGGTGCCAAAAAGCTGTACGTTTGGGGATGCGTCCGGTAAAGGTGGGCCGGCAACCCAGTGCTCGCGTGAGCCCAGATCGATTCCAGCGGCGTTGGGTTGAACGGTTTTCAATGAGCGCGGTTGCCGTTTGCGATTTTTACTTTTGACATTCTTGTGCTTGCGGGTCATGGTTACCTGTCTCCTTTGTTGAAGTGCAGGAACGGCAGCCCGGGGTGGCTTTTGTAAGATTCTTGTATGGGAGAGTGCATAAGCCTCATCAGTGTTCAAAAGCGGCCCGGGGCCATGCTGGATTAGGGGCAAAGACGCTCCGGTGAAAAAAGGACCTTGACTGCTGCCATTCCTAATTTGTCTCTTTTTAAAAGGATCCATTTGGTAGCACAAGAATAAAGTTTCATTTTCGTTCAAACCGGCTAGGCCGGCGGCGGCGCTGGATTCTGGATAAAGACGCGGATTGAGTTCAGGCGCCCAGTATCGAGTATCGAGCATCCAATATCTGATCCGTCCGAAGGGCGATGAATAAAAGAGGTACTGAATGGAAACTATTTCTGCAGAGCGAATCGGTGGTGCGGCATATCAGCTATTGGCAAATACCGGTATAAAATATCCTAAAAATTATCTGGACAAGTTGATTCAACACTTTAGAACAGAAACCGACCCGGGCGCGAAAAGTGCTCTGACATCCATCCTCCAGAACATCATCTACGCTGCGGAAGAACCTGCGTCGTTATGCCAGGATACCGGTGTTCCGGTTTTTCATGTCTATCTAAACCCCGGAATAACCATCAAAGGAGACATCGAGGCCGCGATTTCCGAGGCAACCGCCAAAGCCACCGAAGAGGTGCCGATTCGAAAAAATGTAATCGAGCCGTTCAGTTTTGAAAACCCGGGAACCAATACCGGTTGGGGGGCACCGTTTGTCTACTATCATTACGGGTCGAAACCGGGACCCATGCGGGTGAGAGCGGAACTCAAGGGATTCGGAGGGGAGATCAAATCGACGTCAGACTGGATTTTCACCAGCACGGAGAACATGGCGGACGCCGTTCTTTCCTATGTGCTGCACAATGTGATGCTGTCCAAAGGGGAAGCGTGCATGCCCGGGCTGATCGGAGTCGGTGTGGGCGGGTATGCCGGTGAGGCCGTATCAAATGCCAAGAGCGCTGTTTTTCGCGAACTGACCGAGAAACAGCCGGCTTCTCCGAAAGACGATTTCATTCGACGCCTTGAAGAACGGATTTACCGGTGTGTCAACCGCTTGGACCTGGGCCCCATGGGCGGCGGCGGGAACACAACCACCCTCGGCGTATATCTGGAACGTCGGGGAACGCATACCTCAGTCGCTCCGGTGGCGGTATGTAATCAATGCTGGGCGTCCCGGGGTTCGGAAGCCCTTATTACCGAACAGCGTGTCGATTACATCACAAACCATGTTGAGAGGGAGGATCTGCCCGCTTTAAACGACATCCTCGCCGAGGAATTAACGAAATCTCAAGCCGGGGGGGATGTATACAAACTCAAAACACCTGTTCCCGTTGAAGATATCAAAAAACTTCGAGTGGGGGATGTGGTGTATCTGGACGGCACCATCTGTTCCTCCCGGGATGGCGCCCACCGTCGAATGGTGGATCTCGTTCGGTCAGGGGAAAGCGGAAAAATTCCCAAAGAGATTTTGGAACACGGCTGCATTTACCACATGGGCCCGGTCATATCCAAAACGCCCGACGGATGGTGCATCAATTCGGCCGGGCCGACCACCAGCTCCCGCTTTACAGATGATGCGGCCGTGCTGATCGAAAACAGAATCATCAATTTTATCGTGGGCAAAGGAACCATGGGGCCCAATACCATCAATGCGCTCAAGGGCAGAGGGGTATATCTCAAAGCGGTCGGGGGCTGTGCAGTATCCTATAAACGGTGCATCCTCCAGAACAGTGTGGAGTGGCTGGATCTGGGATTTCCCGAGGCTGTCTGGATCATGACCGTTAAGGATTTCGGCCCGCTGGTTGTGGGCATCGACGCTACGGGGAATTCCTTGGCGGAAAACGTTATGGAAACCGTTTACGAAAACGCAAGGCAGATATACCGGGAGGAGGGAATGGATCCGCAAAAGCGGTATGTGCAGTACCCGCAGACCATTGCAGGACTCTCTTTGGAAGAACTCATCCAAAAGGGGTGAGAAAAGACAAGTCGTTATATGTGTATATCTGCGGTAACCTGCATTCTGTTTAACTTGAGCTTAAATTGATCGATCCCGGGTTCAAAAATTATAACCTTTAATTGTGGTTGATTGGAGTTTTTAACTCTGAACCTTGAACGCTGAACCCTTTAACCTAGGTTGAATACAATCGGAGGTATCACATGTTACCGTTGGAGGGATTGAGAATCCTCGCGTTTTCTCAGGTGGGCGCAGGTCCCCTCGGCACGATGACGCTTGCCGATCTCGGAGCAGAGGTCATCAAAATAGAGGACCCCGGAACAAAAGGCGACATCGGGCGATACGTTGCACCTTATGCCATTGAAAAGGACAGCCTGCTTTTCCAGACATTCAATCGCAATAAGATCTGCATGACGTTGAACCTGCGGGTGCCTGAGGCCCGGGAGATATTCCATGATCTCGTGAAAATATCGGACGTGGTATTCTGTACGGCCAGAGGCGATCAGCCTGAAAAACTGGGGTGGGACTATGAATCCCTGAAGGGGATCAATCCCAAAATCGTCTGTGCCAGTTTGACGGGATACGGCAAGACCGGCCCGCGGGCAAAGGATCCGGGCTTTGATTATATTCTTCAAGGCATGGCAGGGTGGATGGATATAACCGGGGAGCCGGATGGACCACCCACAAAGTCCGGACTTTCACTGGTTGACTGCTCCGCAGGCCTGGTTGCGGCCCTGGCCATCATGGTGGGTCTGCATTCGGCCCAGAAGAACGGTGTGGGATGCGACATCGACCTCAGTCTCTATGATATAGCGGTTTCCCTTCTCAATTATCCGGCGGTCTGGCATCTGAACAAAGGCTTCAAACCGAAAAGAGTGGCGGATTCCGGACATCCGGGCATTGTGCCGTGTCAGAATTTCAAGACCAAAGACGGCTATGTCGTGGTTATGTGTTACAGCCAGAAATTCTGGGAAAATTTATGTAAGGCATTGGATAGAAAGGACCTGGCAGAAGACGAACGATTTATTTCACTGGCGAAAAGATATGAAAACAAAGCGGCGCTGATTCCGGATTTGAAAGAGATTTTCCTTCAAAAAAACTCCGAGGAATGGCTTGAAATTTTAAAAACACACGACGTTCCGGCAGGCCCGGTAAACACCATCGAGGAGGTGTTTAAGGAACCGCAGCTTTCGGCCAGAGAGATGCTCATCGATGTGGAGCATCCGGTTTTCGGCACCTTGAAAGAACTGGCCAACCCGATAAAAATCAAAGGCGTAACGCAGAGAAAAGAACCGGCTGCGGGGCTGGGCGAAAACACGGACGATATTTTAAAAAACTTTCTCAAATATGATGATCGTAAGATAGAAGCGTTAAAAGAGAAGGGGGCGATTTAACTATAGAAGGAGGGGACCTATGGACATCACCGAACGGCTAGCCGAACATGCTGTCGGATTGAAGTTCGACGGCATTCCGACCGAGGTCGTGGAAAAGACAAAGCATCACCTGTTGGATCTGCTGGGTATCATGGTCCGTGCAAAATTTGATGCCGAATCCAGCGAACCCGTTACCGCAGCGGTAAAAGAATTGGGCGGTGCCGCCGGTAGCTGCACGGCCGTCGGCAACAGTGAAACCTACACGCCCGCTTATGCAGCGTTGATCAACGGTATTTACGCCCACAGCCTTGACTTTGACGACACTCACCGGCGAGCGTCCCTCCATCCGGGCACCACCGTTATCCCTACGGCCCTGGCTTTGGGGGAATCCACCGGCGCAGACGGAAAGACCCTGACCACGGCCATCGTTGCCGGATACGATATCACCTGTAAAGTGAGTATCGCAGCCAAACCTAAAATACACTATGATCGAGGGTTTCATCCCACGGCCACCACAGGCGTGTTCGGTTCCACCGCTGCCGGCGCCATCATATTGAAGATGGATCGAGATACGCTTCAAAATGCATTCGGGATCAATGGCAGCCAGGCGGCGGGATCACTCCAATTTTTGGAAAACGGGGCCTGGAACAAGCGGGTGCACGTGGGGTTTGCTGCGCACAGTGCGATTGTGAGTCTGATCATGGCTCAAAAAGGGGTCATCGGGGCTTCCCACCCCTTTGAGGGCATTTCCGGATTTTTTCATGCCTATACTGACGGAGCAAATCCTGAACTCGCATTAGAGGGTCTTGGACAGGTGTTTGAAGTCTCCAACACCGCCTTAAAGCCGTATCCCAGTTGCCGCTTTTCCCACAGCCCCATCGATTTGATTATCGAAATCGTGGAAGAAGAAGATATAAAGGGAGAAGATATTGAAGAAATGGAAATCGGGCTGTCTGCCAAGGGGATGGATCTCATCGGCATTCCCGAAGAGCGTAAACGCCGGCCCCAGAGCGTGGTTGACGGGCAGTTCAGTATGCACTTCACAGGAGCCGTTGCTGCGGCGAATCGCCGAATGACATGGGAGGATTACGCAAAACTTTCGGATCCGGAAATCGTTCAAATAATGGATCGCACGCATGCCATTCAAGATCCGGAGGCAGAAGCGGTGTATCCGGACAGCCTGGCAGGCAGTGTCACGATCAAGGCCAAGGGGAAAGATATCCGTCGATTTTGCGAAATTTCCAAAGGCGAACCGGAAAAACCTCTCACTTGGGAGGAGGTCGTTGCGAAATTCAATGATCTGACCGAAATCGGGTTGGATCAAAATAGAAGAGAGCAAATTATCGGATGTGTCGCCAACATCGAGGAACTCTCGAATGTGAAAGATTTAACGGCGCTGCTCCGACCATAACAGATAACGGGAGGGTGTATTAAATGGGTTTAGAATTTACGCCGGAACAGGAGATGTTGAAAAGCGAGTTGCTCAGACTCATGAAACGGTTCGACGACCGATACTGGCGGGAGAAGGATGAACAATGGGAGTTTCCCCGGGAATTTTTCGAAGCGCTTGCCGAAAACGAGTATTTCGGGATTACCATCCCGGAGGACTATGGTGGCGCCGGCCTTGGGCTGGTGGAAGGCTGCATCGTTGTTGAGGAGATCACCAGAGCGGGTGCGGGGTTCAATGGGTCCCAGGCAGTTCATACCAATATCTTCGGTATCGAGCCTATCATTAAATACGGAACGGAAGATCAGAAGCAGAAGTTCCTGGGGCCCATCGCCAGGGGAGAGTGTATGATGGCGGTTGCCATCACGGAACCGGATGCGGGTTTTGATACGCTCAATATATCGACCCGGGCGGTAAGAGAGGGGAACGGCTATATTCTAAACGGCCGGAAAACATTCCTCTCACGTTTTAAGGAATCCAAAACCGTACTCATTGTCACCCGGACAACGCCGCTTTCGGACGTGAGCAAAAAAACGCTCGGTATCAGTCTTTTTGTTGCCGAAACCGATGATCCGGCCTTTGAAGCGCACCGGATAAAGTTTGCCGGACGGCACTCGGTTCCCAGCTACGATCTCAGCATCGACAACCTGTTTGTGCCGGAGGAAAACCTGATCGGTGAAGAGGGTCAGGGCTTCTACCACCTTTTGAATGTGTTGAATCCGGAGCGGATATCCGTGGCAGCGGAATGTGTCGGATTGGGACGGCTGGCCCTTGAAAAGGCGATCGATTATGCAAAGGAACGGGTCGTGTTCGGACGGCCCATCGGCATGAACCAGGCGATTCAGTTCCCGCTGGCCGAAGCGCATATGAAACTGGAAGCCGCCCGGATGATGATATATCATGCCGCCCGGATTTATGATGAGGGAAAGCCCTGCGGTGAAGAGGCCAATACGGCAAAATATCTGGCCGCCGAAGCAGCATATAAGGCTACTGAAACCGCTGTTCAAACCATGGGCGGCTACGGCTACGCCATGGAACAGGATGTCGAGCGCTACTGGCGGGAGGCTCGCTTGACCCTGATTGCGCCGATTTCTCAGGAGATGATCCTTAACTACATCGGCTCCAGGGTACTGGAACTTCCCAGGTCATATTAAGTAAAAGCTAAAAGAAAGAAATTAATGTTCACCACAGAGTCACAGAGAACGCGGAGAAATAATTATTTTTTCGTTTGCCGGGAGACGGCGGCAAACGAAAACCATCATGCCTCAGGCAGCTGGAATAAAAACAGGCATTTCCCGAAGGGTCTGGGTTTATTCCTTTTCGCCCTTCTCAGCGAAAAGGAATAAGAAAAACATTCTCCGCGAACTTTGCGTCTTGAATGAGCGACTTGTCGGGTCGTAGCTCGCAGAGTGAAGCCTGAAGCGAATGGGCGGTTAGACAAACAAGATAATCTAGTACTCATAGCAATATGAAAACGATGAAGGAGGCAACATCATGGAATTGTTCCAACTAACCCCCGAACAGGAACACCTGGTAAAGACCATAAGAGAATTTATGGAAAGAGAGGTTCGTCCGGTCGCACGGGAACTCGACCGTAAAGACGAGTATCCGTTTGAAATTGTAGAGAAAATGAAAGATCTGGGTTTATTCGGATTATTGATTCCCGAAGAATACGATGGCGCCGGGATCGATTTGGTAACCTACGCCCTCATCATAGAAGAAATTACAAGGGTGTGGATGAGTATTGGGGGAATCATGAACAGCCATCTCATCATGTCCTATGTGGTTGCCAATTCCGGTACGGAAGAACAAAAAAAGAGATATCTTCCGTTGTTTGCCACCGGTGAAAAACGCGGCGGTGTCGCGTTAACGGAACCGAATGCCGGAAGCGATCTTCAGAGCATTGAAACCACTGCGGTCAAAGACGGCAACGAATATGTCATCAACGGCACAAAGATGTTTGTTACCAATGGCAGGCACGGCAACACCTTTGCGCTTATGGTTAAAACCGATAAGAAAGTAACACCGAAACATCGCGGGATCAGTTTGTTCATCGCGGAAAAAGGCCCGGGGTTTAACGTTGTCAGAGATATTGATAAGCTCGGCTATAAGAGCCTTAAAACATGTGAATTGTATTTTGAAGACTATCGGGTCCCGGAAGAGAACCTGGTGGGCGGCGTTGAAGGAAAAGGATTTTCCCAACTCCTGAGCGCCATGGAGGTCGGAAGAATCAACGTGGCCGCCAGAGGGCTTGGCCTGGCACGAGCCGCATTCGAGGATGCCATGGCTTATGCGCAGCAGCGCGTTCAGTTCGGCAAGCCCATTTGCCAGCATCAGGCGATCCAGATAAAACTTGCGGACATGGCTACAAAGATAGAGGCCGCAAGGCTGCTCGTGCTGAATGCCGCGATCAAGAAAGAAAGCGGGGAGCGTGCCGACCTGGAAGCCGGGATGGCGAAGCTGTTTGCAACCGAAGTCGGGCTCGAAGTGACCATGGAAGCCATGCGGGTTTTAGGCGGTTACGGTTATACGAAAGACTTTGATGTCGAGCGATATTTCAGAGATGCGCCGTTAATGGCCATAGGGGAAGGAACAAACGAAATCCAGAGAATCATTATTGCCAGGCAACTGGTTGATCGTTATAAAATCTGACCCTCGACTTTCGATACAAGGGTGTGAAGATAGAAGAAAGGATTCGTTCTATGAAAGTCGTTGTTTGTATGAAGCACATACTCGATCCTGAGCTTCCGCCAAGCTCCTTTGAAATAGAGCCGGAGAAAAAACAGGCGAAGATCGGAAAGCATGCATTTATATTAAACCCCTATGATGAAAATGCGTTGGAAATGGCGCTTCAGCTGAAGGAGAAAATAGAGGATGTCCAGATCATTGCGTTAACCTATGGCGAAGCAAAGGCGGAAGAGTCGCTACGGCGGGCGTTGGGGGTGCTTGCAGACGAAGCGGTCCACATTGTGCAGGAAACCGACCAGCAAACGGACGCATACGGCACCGCTAATGTTTTGGCTGCATGCATAAAAGCCATTGGACCCGTGGATTTGGTCATGTGCGGAAGGATGGCCGGCGACTGGGACGCGGGGCTGGTGGGCTCGCTCCTGGCGGAAGCGCTTGCCCTGCCATCGATCTGTTTCATATCGAGCCTGGAGATAAACGACAGTCGCTTGAGAGTCTGGCGGCAGGTGGAAGGCGGAACCGAGATCCTTGAAAGTCCTTTACCCGCGCTGGTCACCGTTACAAACGACGAGTCAAACGTTTTGCGGATTGCAAAGGTCCGGGATGTCATGAAAGCTCATCGCAAACCGATACAAAAATTCACTTTATCGAAATTGGATGTGAGTGAATCGGACATACAGCAGCCCGGCGCCTACTTGGAACTCCGTGAACTCTATTTGCCTGTTCAGGACAACGTGTGTGAAATAATCGAAGGTGAGGAACCCGAGGAAAAAATAGACGCGTTGCTGACGAAACTGAAAGCCCAGAAAATTTTGTAATCCGGTTATGCGGAAACATCAAGTCAAGCACCTGCGGCTTTGAAGATAATCCGATTCGCGGACGTGTGAAACTCGTGC
>CAYSUA010000107.1:0-12877 GCA_964433795.1 uncultured Desulfobacteraceae bacterium
GCCGGTTTGCTTTGGGCGTAGAAACGGGCCGCTTTATCAATATCTTCGGCTTTGATTCCCGTTATCTCTTGAACTTTTTCCAGTGGATATTCATCCACTTTTTTACGAAAAGAATCCCAGGCCGTGCAGCAGGTCACCTCCGTTCCATTGTTCAGTCGAACCTTAAAATGACCGGAAAGGGAAGGCTTTACATTCGGAGATTTATATTCAACCTGACCGGTATCCCAGATGGCCGGCTGCGAACTTTTCTCATCCCATACGACAAAATTTTCCGCGGAACCGCCCTCTGTTAAATCGCTCTCGCGGAGAACTTTGCCCGTGTCCTCCCTGATGAGGTGAGACCCATTGGTCCATTGCTCAAGGAACGTGTGATCGTATAGGTCTTGATTGATGATGACGTTTAAAAATCCCATGGCCAGAGCCGAGTCGGTCCCAGGTCTTATTTGAAGCCAGTGTTCGGACCGGGAGGCAAACCATGAAAGTCTCGGATCGACGGTGATGATCTTCGTACCCTTTTTCATCATATCGATGATCCAGTGTCCGAAGAGATTGTCCGGGCATGTTGCCGGGATGTTGTAACCCCATATGATCATGCATTCGGGAGCCGTGAACTGTGGGTCGTCATAACGGTCCGGCAGCCACTGGCCGGCATCGAAGACGCAATAGTCTCCCTGCACCGTGTCAAGCGCCGCGATGCGCGGGCTGTAACAGGCGATGCCGCTCAGGGCAAACATGACATTGGGGCTTCCAAAGGCATAGGCCAGCATACAGATCCAGGGGCCGATGTCCCGTCCGGTACCCATGGAGAAGATGACACTCTCGGGACCGTGCTCGTCTCGAATGTTTTTCATCTTTTTTTCGATGAGATCGAAGGCCTCATCCCATGAAATCTCTTCCCACTTGTCCTCACCCCGCTTGCCGACACGTTTCAGGGGTCGTCTCAGTCTTTTGGGATTTTCCACGTACTGGGTCATGGCCAGGGCTCGGGCGCAGAGGCGTCCCTGATTCCAGGGGTGGTCCGGGTCGCCTTCAAGCTTTACCAGCTTGCCGTCCTTGATATGAGCCAGAACCCCGCACCCACCGTGACAGCCGGGACCGGCAGACCAGGTTGTGGTGGGTACGATTTTGACATCAGCGTTTCCCATATTTCACCTACTCCTTTGTAGAACCCTAATTGAGCGAAGCCCAATTAGGGTACCTTTAGCCATTAGCTGATAGCCGTTCGCTTATGGCTGAAAATAACCATTAGATAATCGGTATATCGATACGCCGTTTTTCTTAGACCGATGTTTCCGATTCAAATTTTCTGATCCGACATGCAAACCCTCTGATGTTGTTGGAACCTACTTCAGGGCTGTGCGGGAGATCTGCATTTGTTAGAACATTGTAGTTGGATTCCCGCCACCCGTATAGATTTTCTTTTCCTTTCTCCGGAAACCACCAGGCATAATCTGCCACGATGACCCGCGGATCCAAATCCTCATTTAAGATCACTTTCTGCCTGATTTTTCCCCTTATGGTCTCTATGGTCGCCCAGTCACCTTTCTTGAGCCCTGATCTGTGGGCTGTTTCAGGATGGACTTTTACCACAGGATCCTGATATCCCTCTCTTAAGGGGGAAATCTGTTTTCCCGTGGAGTGCCGATAGGGGGCCGTCTTCATGCTGGTGCAAAAAAGCGGATATTCTTCGGCAAAGTCAGCAGGGTTATTCATCCCTTCAGGAATCTCATGATATTCGGGCAATGGTGCAAACCCCAATTCTTTAAGCTGTTGCGAATACAATTCCACCTTGCCGGAAGGGGTCTTAAACCCCCTTTTTTCGTACTTCTTGTAGGTCATAGCTCCCTTATCAGCCATTAAACGGCCTTTTTTCTTGAACTCCTGAAAGGTTAATCCCGTTGGACTCAGGACATAATCCCAGAAACCTTCGGCGCTGTCCCAGAAATATTCCCCCAGCCCCAGATGCTTTGCCAAACCGTTTACTATTTCAATATCCGAGCGGCAGTCCCCCACCTGGGCCACCTTCTGTTGAACCTGGGCCATGAAACTTCCCGGCGGCGGCGGCATCTGAATGCCGTCAAATTCAAGATAACTTGCTGCGGGAAATACGATATCGGCCAAGGCTGCCGTCGGTGTCATGAACAGGTCGGATACTGCGAGGAAATCCAATTCTTTAAAGGCTTCATAAACGCTTGAGGCGTCGCACCAGCTGGACAAGGGATTACAGGCTTGAATGAATGCGCCTTTTGGAGGATAGGGATCTTCTTCAAGGATAGCCTTTACAATCGATTGCGGCGTGACATATCGAAAATCCGGGAGTAGGCCCGGGTCGACCTTCCGCTGCCTTTCGGTACGGGTCAGCTTATCCCGTAGCTCAAGCTCATGGGACCAGCGTCCCCGGATTCCGACGGCCGAAGATTCGGTATCCCCAAAACGAAAGCCGGTGCCGACTAATTCGATTTCACCGCCGGGTACGTCCAGATCTCCGGTGAGCGCGATAAGGATGGATAAAGCGCGGCTTGTCTGGAAGCTGTTCAGGGTATGATCGATGGCGTTTCCAAGCTCCACATAACCGGGCCTGCTTTTACCGTAGAGCCTGGCCGCTTCCACGATCTTGTCCACCGGAACCCACGTGATTTCGGAAACCTTCTGTGGTGGATAGGCTTCTGCAAGGGATTTGACTTGTTCAAAACCTACGGTCCATTGATTCACAAATTCCTGGTCATACAATACTTCGTTGATGATTACGTGAATCATTCCAAGGGCGAGTGCCAGATCCGTTCCGGGCTTCAGCTGAAGCCACAGATCCGCCGATTCTGCAGTGCTCGTTCTGATCGGGTCGATCACAATCAGCCGGGTTCCTTTTTTCTTCGCACCTAGCCAGCTGCTATACTTGTAAAATCTCGTTTCCGAATGGTTCACACCCCAGGCCATGATACAAGCGGGCGGGTGATCGATTTCCGGCAGCGGGAAATATCCGAAGGTAAATTCACAACCCAGCATTTTCGGTACGTGACAGACGTGGTCTGCAGTTACGACATTTGGAGTCCCAAAAGCATTGGCAAGTCTCACCAGATCCGTGTCGATGAATGCTTTGGCAGAACCGTGAACCATGAACACGGACTCCGCCCCAAAACGTTCCTTTATTTTATTCAAACCGTCCGCTGCCGTCCCGAATGCCTCATCCCAGGAGATCTTCTCCCATTTGCCCTGCCCGCGTCCCCCGGCTCTTCTCAAAGGGTATTTCAGTCGATCGGGATGATCGAGATACTCGAGGGAAGTAAGTGCTTTCTTGCACAGCGAGCCTTTGTTGGGCGGGCTTTCAGGGTCGCCCTTTATTTTAACGGGCTTCCCATCCTCCATAGTTATCAACAGTCCGCAACTACCCGTACAAAGGCCACAAACACTTTTCACGATTTCATTTTTATTCATGCGCGAATCATTCTCCTTTGTCTCTCACAGAGCTCACAGAGTTCCCAGAGACTATTTGATCGTTCAATCAGATCCGGCCTAAAAGAACTATATTCTCTGTGTTCTCTGCGTGCTCATGCGACTGCAGGGAGCCCCGCAGGGGCTGCGGGATGCAAGCACGCGCGTGAGAAAAACTAACCCTCATTCCCGCAAAGCAATACTTTGACCACCAGTACAGCTGATGGTTTAAGACATTAATTAAATCTAGCGACACGCATCAATAAGCTGCCGGCTGAAATATAATACTATATTTAAAAAAATTAATTTATACAAACATTGCGGGAGAAACTTTGCGACGGTAGCTTAAGTATGCCAGATCTATGCTTCTTCAAGAAAATTGCGGACCAGTTTATTGACGGTCTCGGGGTTCTCCCAACCCGGAAAACCTCCAGCTTCCGGAATCTGTTCTTGTTCAGCATTGGATAATTCACACGCTAAGTAAGATGCAGCCAGTTTGAAATCATGTAAATCGTACTTGCCGTTATAAATCAAGGTTGGCTGATGAACGTTGTGGAGGCACTCAGAGACATGAGTGACCTGTCGCGGTGTGAGAGTGCTGAGCAAGGGAGTTCCCTTAAACTCAAAAGTCATCTTCCGATGTTCATCGGCGCGACATTGTTGAGGATGATTCCGGATATATTCAAACCATTCCGCATGTGAGAACCAATCGTCCAATGCCGCATTTTTTCCCTTCGACTGTGCAAGAGACCTGGCACGGTCAATCAACTCAACGACTCTCGGCATGTCGTATCCGGGTAAAAACGTTCCTTCCAGTATAAGTGAAGAGAACCGTTCAGGTTGCCGAATAGCCAGTACGAGGCCTATGGCCGCCCCTGTATGAGTGCCCCAATAATGAGTGTGTACGATACCGTTTTCATCAAGGATCGCAACCAGATCATCTGCATATTCTTCGATCCCGTACGGGCCTGCTGCACCTGCTGATCGGCCGTGTCCCCGGAGATCCGGCAGGAGCAGTCGAAAATTCTGCTGAAACTCGACAATTTGTGAGGAAAAATAGTTATGGTTATGTGTAAAACCATGAACCATGGTGAGCCAAGGTTCATTGCTGCCGTTTATATCAATCACTTTGTAATAAATTGCTTGGTTGTCATGAGGTATTATCATTGTTAGATTACTTCCAATTCAGCAATCGATCAATTTGCGCTGTCCGGTGGGCCGCTGCTAGAAATTAATGTCTGTTTAAAATTAAATTAATTGCTGAGTATGTGCTGAAAAGTGCTATTGAAATAAAAAACAACCCCGACACTACAGAGAATAATTTTAGAAACACATGATTTAGAACATTTTTGGCTTTGCTGATGATATATAACAGGGGAACGAACCAGCATAATACACCGATCATCATGAATACGATTGAAAAAAGTCCATAGTTATTTATAGACGGCCATTCCACTTTCCAGTGGGTGAAAAATCCGCCTGCAATTACCAGCCACCCGGCAATAGTCATCGGATTTGATAAGGTTATGCCGATTCCGGATAATGTGTCTTTCACGTATTGTTTGTGACCATTGGTAGTGTGTGTGAACGCTATATTCTTTTTTATGGTTTTAAGCGCGTCTATTCCAAAATAAAATAGAAGAATACCGCTGAAAAACCAAAAAATAATTTTGTATGAAGTATTATCGCTGATAAGCGGTGCGAATCCGTAAAACACAATAAGAATATATAAAATGTCTGAAAGGCAGGACCCGAAAGTAAAGGCTAGGCTGTTTTTAAAACCGTAAGATATCGATTTTTGAGCAGCAGCCACGGTAACCGTACCCGGCGGAATAGCAACCAAGAACCCGACGACAAAGGCAGAAAAAACCATTTCCAGCATATTTCAATTTCCAGAATATTCGATTTGAATCCATTTCCAAAGATTGGGATAACCTGATCTTGTTTTTAAATCAACCGTCGATTGTTTTGAATTTCTCTTTTGGCGCCCCACAGATTGGGCATTTGTCTCGAACTTTTTTACTCGTGACATAGCCGCAAACCTGACAAACATGGTAGGCTTTGACTTCATCTCGAATGACATGATAGATGGCGCGTTCATATAGTTTTGCATGGAAGGTTTCAGCATCCCTGGCTTGACTGAAAGTAAGCGCTGCGGCTTTCTCGCCGTCTTCCTCAGCATCCTTTATTAACTCAGGATATTCATTTTCACTGACGGATTTTTCACGCTGAAAGGATTCTTCCAGATTCGTATCCGTATCTTTAACCAGTATATCTTTGACCAGGTTTAAATGGCGAGTGGCATGAACCCTCTCCGCATCTGCAATGGCGCGGAACAATAGCGCAATTTGCGGAACCTCTTCCTCTTCAGCCTTCTCGGCGTATACCAACAGTCTGAAATATGCCTTTGCCTCGCCGATAAAAGCCCTATAAACGTTTTCTTTAGTCTTTTCTTTCATGATGTAGTCCTATTTAAAGTGACAGGTAAAGGCAATTCCCTCGCCCATATCTCTTCCATATCCTGCTTGCGCGATATGAGACGAACTGAACCGTCTGAAAGAATCATTATCTCTGCACAGGCAGGCCGGGAGTTATAGTTTTTTGCGCACAAGGCCGCACCATAGGCGCCGACTCCCATCACCGCAACGTAGTCTCCTCTGTCCGCCTCGGGCAACATGACCGTGTTGATTTCCTCGGGGTTGCCCTCTTTGGGCGTGAAAATATCTCCGCTCTCACAACACATGCCGACGACGACATAGGGCGTGGTAGCCAAGTCGTCTTTGTCTAACAGGCGGATCGGGTGTCTGGCGCCATAGATCATGGGACGCAAGAGTTCAGTCATGGACGCGTCCAGTTTCAAGAAGCGATAGCCGTCTTTGCCTGTGTCCACGATATCATTGATCCTCGTGAGAAGAAGACAGGAGTTTGCAGCCAAATAAGTACCCGGCTCTATCTCCAGAACCAGGCGTCTTCCCGTTTCCGCAGCGAAATCCTCAAAAGCTTCTTTTACGGGCGGGAAGGCCGTTGCGAAACTCATGGAGTTTTCTGGAACCATGCGGTCAATCTTGTAACCACCACCGAGGTTAACGATTTCCACATCAAGTAGATCCCGCGCAACCTCAAGGGATAACCGTGCCGCTTTCTGCCAAACTCGCCAGTCGCTGCCCGATCCGACATGAGAGTGCAGTCGCGAGATTGTAAGTGAGTGCCGGCCTGCGATGTCCAGCACTTTATGAAGATAATCTCGCCAGATACCGAAGGAGGCACTAGGGCCGGCGGTGTTGGTCCGATTGTTATGTCCGGAGCCGATGCCCGGATTGATACGGACAGAAAGTGGGCACGCATTGCCGGGGAAAAGGTCGGCGAAGAGCTGCAATTGGCAAAGCGAAGTGCAGTTGTACAGTACCCCGAGTTCTACAAGTTCCTTCAGATGTCCGGACGCGAGCGTTTCCTGACTGGTGAGTTGAATCTTGTGCGGTGCAATTCCTGCCGCCAATGCTCTCCGGACTTCATAGTAGGATGAAGCATCAATGTCGATGCCCATACTGTCAAGGATACGCAAGATCGCTTTGTGCGAATTCGCCTTCATGGCATAGCGAACGGTCAGCCCGAACGCATTCGGCGCCTCCAAGGCTTCGGCGGCATATCGCCGGTAGGAGTTCTCGTCGTGTACGTATAGGGGGGTACCGTGCTCTTCCGCTATTGCCCTAAGCTGTGATTCGGACGCGAAGGGAAGGGGGCTCTGGATGGACATCTCGTTAATCATAATCTACGCCTGTATGCTCTTGAGTGGAAGCTCAGCTCTGCCATGTTGGGAATTCATGATTCATCTTCATCGGTCATATACTCCCACATCTCATTTTGATGTAACCAGATGGGATCTGCGCTCCCAAAAGCAGCCCATCGTTTTTCTGAGACAGAATGCTTTGGATCATCTTTTAATTTGTTTCGACGAGCTCTCGTGGTTCGGTAAGAAGTTTAATTCCTTCAAGTACCTGATTTAACCGCTCATGCGTTAGAGACCCGATCTTATCTGATAAATCGCTTTTGTTCACCGTGAAGGTTTTAGAAATGTTAACAACACTTTTTTTTAGCAGGTTTGCTTCGCCTTTTTTCAACAGAACATTCCCAGGTGCCTTTGCTCGTTTAAGGTTGCTCGTCAAGGCGCAGACAACCACTGTGTTGATACGGCTTCGATTGAAAAGATTGTTTTGTATTACAACATGGGGATGCCGATATCCGGGCTCAGAGCCTGAAGATTCATTCAGATCGACCCAGAATATATCACCTTGATTGATCACCATTGGTCCTTGACCATTTTGAGATGACGGGATCGCATCATGGATTTAAGAGATTCCTCCTTCACATCAGGAATATCATCGTATGCAGCGTTAAGAGCTTCAAATAACTTTTGATTCTTATGGCGTTGAATGAACTCTGTTGCGGCCAATGCAAAGATACGGCTTCGAGATGTGTTCAATTCATGGGCCAAGTTGTCCACTTTCTCGAATAATGGTTTGCCGATTGATATCGCAGTTTTTATATTTGCCATTGGTTATACCCTCAAATTTATAAAAAGTATAACCAATGGTATGAATTTTTTCAATATTTTTTTATCCGATCGTGGAATTGAGATGCGTGGGAATACGTCAGCGTTTACACGTCATTCTCAAATGACTTGTTTTACCTTGGTTTTTCAATAAGCCGTCCAGTTACAAACCGATGCAGAATGCTAGATATTAGAGTTTGATAAGGCATACCATCTTCAATAGCCCTTGTTTGAATCTCATCAAGTACCATGGATGAGATCCGAATATTTACTCGCTTGTCTTTTCTTAAAGTCTGACGAGCGTATCCTCTATGTTTTTCTATTTCTTTATTAAGATTTTTAACAGACTTCCATTCTCCCCGTTCATAACTGTCAAGAAGATCCTTTTCTTCTTTATCGAGTTTTATTTTAACCATTTCATCCTCCCAAATATTCACGAGTTGCTTTACGACTCGGAATTATAGTTTTCAAAAATTTACCTTCTTCATTCTCAACAAATGGAACCAGATAAACGTAGTTTATAATTTTAGGATGTCCCGAAGTACTTCCAGTGAAACCAGAACGTAGTGGCGTCTTTAATGAAATTGAATGCATTTAACCGATGGCCGTCTTGCCTATGAATTATGTCAATATTTTTTATCCGAACCGGCTCTTCAGCCGCATCGTTTAGCTGCCGGCTGAAAGGGTAATGTTTGACGCTGTTGATTTCTAATTATCCAAAGAAGTATTGTTTTTCCAAACGAAAGATTCATCAATTGCCTTTATCATATTTTGTTGTTTTTCATTTGATAACCATGATGTTTGAACACTTTGAAGAATCAAGGAGCATATCTCATTTTTGGTGAAATCAAATTTTTCCTGAAGCAGACAATATTCTTCAGCCAATGAGGTACCAAACATTTTTGGATCATCGGTGTTAATACTAAGAACGATCCCCCGGTCGAAGTATTCTCTTACCGGATGGTCTTTCACGGTGTCAACTACTCCTGTCCGCACATTGGATATAAGGCACATCTCAAGAGGAATCTTCTGTTCGGCAAGGTAATCAAGCAAGAATTCATCTTCTTTTGCACGAGTTCCGTGCCCAATTCGATCTACTTTCAAACTACGGATGGCTGCCCATATGCTTTCGGATCCTGCGGCCTCACCGGCATGGGCGCTTGTATAAAAGCCGAATTTGCGGGCCATTTCAAAGACGCGTTCAAAGGGCTCCGGTGGAAAGTCCTGCTCAGAACCCCCAATCCCAATGCCTACCACATTATATTCTTTTACCTCATTCAACTCATTTAGAGTAGCAGTGGCTCTCTCAGGACCAAAATCTCGAACCAAGTCCGCCACTAAAGCAATCTCTATCTCTGATACACGCGAAAAGCCCTTACGAATAGCCTCTGCCAGGCGTTGTGTTTCAAGTCCGAAGCGTGCAAAGTCAGAAGGTGAAAAAAAGACTTCAGCATACCAAATATTCTGGAAAGACAGGTCTCTCGCTACTTGTTCAGCAATAAAGGTGAAATCCTCATATTCTCGAAGAAACTGGTTCTTCCATAACCAGGTTTCAATAAAATGTGGGAAGTCCTTATACTCGAACCTTTTTTCAAGGGATTCAGGGTTTGCTACAGAATAATCCCCACCATATTTCTGTATCAATTCCCACAGTGCATCATGTGGGATAGCCCCCTCCAGATGTAAGTGAAGTTCCACTTTCGGGACCTTACTAAACCAACTCATTTCTGTTTCTTGGTCCATTGGTGTACTCAAGACCTTCGCATAGATAAAAAAAGGCGAACGAATCTGGTCACGGGTGAGTCGGCGTCAGCCGCCGAATCCCTGTAAACCAGACGGTTAGGGTTTTCAATCACTATTTTATATAAATACTGAAATATCCTCCAGTGCTTTTTTCTGAATTGCAGGCACAAGAGCTTTTTCTGATGGGTATCCAACCACAAGTATCATAAACGGTTTTTCGTTTGATGGTCTTGATAGTATCTTATTTAGAAACCTCATGCTGATAGGTGTGTAGGTTAGCGTAACCAAGCCAGCATGGTGTAGGGCCGTAATGAGCATACCCGTGGCAATACCTACGGATTCTGATACGTAGTAGTGTTTTGTTTTCTCCCTGTTTGCAGAATAGCTGTAGCGTTGAGAAAATATTACAATCAGATAGGGAGCTATTTCAAGAAATGGCTTACTTGGAACTGTTCCTAAATGTTTAAGGGCATCTGTCCATTTCCTAGTGGCTTCTTTGCTGTAAAATTCCTTCTCGATCTTTTCTGCTGCTTCACGAATTTGCCGTTTAACGGTGAGGTCGGAAACAACAATAAAACTCCATGGCTGTTGGTTGGCTCCGCTTGGGGCTGTTCCGGCAGTGCGCAGACAGTCCTCGATAATGCTTCGATCAACAGGCTGATCTGAAAAGTTTCGCACAGTACGGCGCCCCCTCATCTCCAAATATAATTCTGATGCACGCTTTTTCATCTCAGCTTCTGGAAATTTACAATAATCAGTTAAGGGCAGGAATGTTTTTTCCGCCATGTCAAGCCTATTATGATTTTATGTTATTATTGCAGTCAATATCTTATGGTCTAACGCTGGAGTTGAGTGGTGCGGCCTATACTGCTTGTGAAAAAGCGTCGGTGTATTCCGCGTCCCCTCAAATGACTTATTCTACCTTAAAGGCCGAGTTGGGTAGTGATGGCTTTGCCTATATCTTCCATCTCGGTGTAAGAAAACGATCCCACTGAATTGATGAGCCGCTTTTTACTTACCGTGATAATTTGATCTGCCATCGCTTTTGCCTTTTTGCCACGAAACGTCACATATGCTTCACTGGGGAAAAGTTTGTCAACATTACTTGTTATGGGCACGACTTGGACTCTGTTCAGATAATGATTGGAAGCATCATTGCTTACGATGACGGCAGGTCTTTGTTTCCGGATTTCACCTCCAATTGAAGGATCGAAGTTAATCCACCACACATTACCTCTCTTCATCATTCAAGTCTCCAATCGTGCCTTCGGCCCACTCAAGAGCCTCAGATTCCCTGATTTGATCAGCAGCCATCTCTTTATATGCGTCATACATATCTTTTTTGACAACATGCGGGCGAACTAAATCCTGAATAAAACGGCTAATTTTTCGTGGTCCAATGACTGTTCGCAAACCTTCATAAACCTCTTCGTCTATGGTCACTGTGAGTTTCTTTTGCATTACACGCACCTCCTCAAAAGTTACACGTGTAATAACACGTGTAACTTTTGCGGTCAAGAGGCTTGAAATACTTTTTATTGGGCAGAACGGGCTGCTCAGGGGCGGATTAATAATCACGGCCTTCCGGAAATGCTCAAAAGATGTTAACAGCACGACCTTTCAAAACGCCCCGGTACTAGCCGTCTGAGTTAAACGCCAGGTTCTACCTTTCTCTTCCTTCCCGAACAATGTCCACTATTTCTTGTGTTGTGATATTCGCTTTAATTGTTGGGACATCTAAAGGCGAAGAAACAATTTTTTCTGGAACTAGAGAGAAAGTTCTTCCGTCTTTCCTTCGAATTATAACTTTCCCTGTACTTTCTGCTTGCTCAAGAACCATAGCAAGTTTTTGCCGGGCTTCTGAATATGTATAAACTTGCATTTTAAACCTCCATGGTTTCGACGTTGAGATTCTTAGCAGAGGTTTTTAACCTTCGATCCAACGTTAATAAGGGTGCCCTTTGTCTGACGGCACAGTCTAAAAAATAAGCATCGTATGCATAAATATTGGCCTGTTTGGACAATTTTAAGGCCGCAATAAAATCTGGTTCAATATACCGGAGAGGGATGCTCTTAAAAATTGATATCCCCTTTTTAGCCTCATCAAGCGACAGTCTCTTTTGTTTAAACATCGCCGAAAAGGCATTGCCAATTTCCCAGGGAATGGAGCCCGGCCCAATAAGTGTGTTTCCTTTTGTAATTTCAATAATTTTATGGCGTTCAGGTTCATCGGCAATCACTGAAATTAATGCAGATGTATCAATTACAATATCCATATTTTGCCCTCAGAATTTTAATATGTGACAATTGTACAAGAGATCGAAAATTTGTCAAGACTTAAGAGGTAGAACGTTCAGCTTGAGAGGTGCGAATGGCGCGCAGCGGAATGAGCATCCATCTCAAAGCTGATGTTATCCGCTGACTTTTATAACCTTGACATACCCGGCACAAAATGTGTATAAATACACACCATGGATAGCCGAACAATTATCAAGATTCTCAAACAAAATGGTTGGCGTGAAGTGGCAAAAGTCGGCTCCCATTCTCAGTTTCGGCATCCAGACAAAAAGGGGCTTGTTACTGTTCCACACCCGAAAAAGGACATACCGATTGGCACCCTGAAAAGTATCGAGCGCCAGTCGGGAATCAGATTCAGCTGAGGTGTAACCATGGCAAACTACATCGCAATCGTACACAAAGACCCAGAGAGCGACTTCGGCGTGTCGTTTCCAGACTTTCCGGGATGCATCACGGCCGGCAGAAACATCGACGACGCCAAGGACATGGCCCAAGAAGCGCTCACCCTTCATATTCAGGGCATGATCGAAGACGGAGAGCAACTGGCATCCCCTTCAAAGCTCGAAGAAATTATGGCTGATCCCGATTTCGCTGATGCTGCGGCCTATTTGGTCGTTGAGGTCCCTGATGCAAAGCCCCGAACTGTCAGAGTAAATATTACTGTCCCCGAAATGACTCTTAAACAAATTGATGCCGAAGCTAAAAAGCGTGGTATGTCAAGGTCTTCATTTCTTGTTCACGCTGCTCAAAACGCCATCCAGCCTAGCCAATCAGAAGCATCTGTTTAATTCCATTCTTCCGGATAACGAGGCTGTCGAAAAACCCTTTGACGGACCAGATATCCTTCCTGCCGGATAG
>CAYSUA010000108.1:0-4498 GCA_964433795.1 uncultured Desulfobacteraceae bacterium
AGCTATTCCGGAAGGCGGCTTAAAAAACGGTGTCCGTTTTTACTTGACCATTTCACTGCACCGGTTACAGCGAGCGAATCTCGGAAACAGCGGCCAGGGGAATGGGTATTAAAGCATTTGTGATGAAGCCGATTGTTATGCGCGAAATCGCCAATACCATTCGACAGGTGCTGGACCCAGCACTTTTAAAGAGGTAGGCATTTTAATAGATACGTAATTTTTATAGAAAGTGCTGGGGGACCCAGAAATAATTTTGGCCTGCCCTGGCGCGACATACTTTGAGCATCCTCTTGCCTCTCTTGACCTTTTGTGTCCTGCATTTCACCATCGAATCCTGAGGAGCCAGGTCTGGGCCAGGGATTGCGGATTGTCCATTCTATTCCTTTCTAAATTCTAAATTTTCCCTACCAAGAAAAAGTAATTGTGCAACATCATGTCCACTGTTTCTTAGATTTGATGTCTTGTTAAACAAGACAGTCTTGTCCGGAAAGTCTTGTTTTAAAGACAAATTCAATCC
This sequence comes from uncultured Desulfobacteraceae bacterium, assembly GCA_964433795.1. Classification (GTDB taxonomy): domain Bacteria; phylum Desulfobacterota; class Desulfobacteria; order Desulfobacterales; family SURF-15; genus DUZK01. The sequence goes on from CAYSUA010000108.1 coordinate 518, forward strand.
TAAACCTCCTTCATCATGCATCCTGCCTATGCGTCTTGCCATAACATGCTGTTATTACAGTGTTTGTAAAATGGATTGGATGTGCAGAATATTTGGCACGCAATTTGTAATATTAAACAGTGTTTTGCATAAACTCAATTAGCGATTTGCTGCATCATGTATCGTTAAATTGACACTTATTAAGGAAGAACCAAATCATTTTCAATTTACGGAACAAAAGGAGGTGAATAAACGAATGACAGAATTAACCGAAACAGTGGATCAAGCAGTGAAAGTAATGACCGAAAGGGAAGGCAAGTACCTGACCTTTATTCTGGACGAAGAGGAGTACGGTATCGGGATTCTGAAGATAAAAGAGATCATCGGGATGATGCCCATTACGACCGTGCCCCAGACGCCGGAGTTTGTAAAAGGCGTCATTAACCTTAGAGGCAAGGTCATTCCGATTGTGGATCTTAGGGCAAGGTTCGGGATGGATACCATCGATTATACGGAGCGCACCTGTATCATTGTCGTGGAAATCGAAGGCCCGGCGGGCATGCTGATGATCGGTATCGTGGTGGATGCGGTATCCGAGGTGTTAAACATTAAAGGCGAAGACATCGAAGATACCCCGACATTCGGAACCAAGCTGAATACAGACTATATCCTCGGGATGGCCAAGATGGAAGGAGGAGTCAAGATACTCCTCGATATTGATCGGGTCTTGACCGGAGATGAAATTGCCGTGATTGAAAAGGCAGCATAAGGGGATATTCGATTTTGGATATTCGATTTTGGATTTTCTATGAATTCACTCAAGTGCGCTTTTCATAACAAGTAACTAAAAGCTAAGAATAGATTAAGAGGAGAAATTTAAGATGTTTAAAAACATGAAGTTAGGAACAAAAATCTTTGGGGCGGTTTTATTTGTCGTTCTTCTTTTTAGTGCAGTAGCCGTCTATCAGATGGTTTCAATGCAAACTCTCGGCATCCTGCAGGATGAAGGTGCGGGAAGAGCCGGAGATGCGCTTAAGGTTAATCAGGTCCTGGAGCGAGTCGGTCAAATTTATCCTGTGATTGCCGATGGCGTGATAAACCGTAATATTGAAGAAACATTGAAGGATTTTGCTCATATTAAGGAGCAAGCCCAAAAAGACATCAAGCTAGTGCACGACCTTGTTGACACAGATGCAGAAAGGGCTTTGGCGAAAGACGTCGAGACCGGGTACCAGGATTACCTCGCGCTGTTTGAAACAGAGATGCAGCCTATTCTTGAAAAGGGTGAATCCTTAGAGCAGCGAATGAAAGACTCTCTGGCAATCATGCAAATCGCCATGCGTATCCAGGGAGTTTATACCGTTATGGCGGATGCGATCATCAATCGGAATTTGGATGAAACCAAGGCGGATTGGGCTGAGGTAAAAAAACCGGTAGAAAAAGATATCGCTGCGGTTAAAAATCTGGCCGATACAGATGCAGAGAAGGCGTTGGCCGATAAATTTGCGGAAAGCTACAAAAGCTACCTGAATGTATTTGAAAACAAACTGTTGCCTCTCCTTAAAGATGGTCAGGGAGATACGATGAGTGAGGTTAGAAAGCTGGATGGCGAGTTGGACGGAATCCGAACGGCGGTGTTAGGCGCTCTTGATGCTATCACCGACTCGTTAGAAAATGAAACCCATGACGTGATGTCGGACGAGCAAAAGATCCGGGAGATAGATGAAAAGATCGACAACGTTCGCGATAGGGTTTTTGAGCCGTTGCATAAAATAGTCGCATCTCTTAATGAAGAGCAATTTGAGGCAGATGAAAACTTCGACACTGTTCGCCAGCAAACAGTTTTTTGGGGTATCACAATCTCCATCATTGGGGCTGTATTAGGGCTTGTTATCGCCTTTTTTATCACCAGAAGCATCACCAAACCGATCAACCGGATCATTGAAGGCCTAAACGAGGGGGCTGATCAGGTATCCTCAGCTTCAGGTCAGGTATCTTCTTCCAGCCAGTCTCTGGCCGAAGGGGCATCTGAGCAGGCAGCCTCCATTGAGGAGACATCATCGTCCTTAGAGGAGATGTCTTCAATGACCAAGCAAAATGCGGACAGTGCACACCAGGCGGATAGTCTCATGAAAGAGGCAAACCAGGTGGTCGGGCAGGCCAATGATTCCATGGGATCGTTGACCACATCCATGGATGAAATCTCAAAGGCCAGTGAAGAGACATCAAAAATCATCAAAACCATTGATGAAATCGCTTTTCAGACCAACCTGCTGGCACTGAATGCGGCGGTTGAAGCAGCCCGTGCCGGTGAAGCCGGTGCCGGGTTTGCTGTGGTGGCGGATGAAGTCAGGAATCTTGCCATGAGAGCGGCTGAAGCGGCCAAGAACACGGCCGATCTTATTGAAGGGACGGTGAAAAAGGTCGGTGACGGTTCTGAACTGGTGACCAAGACCAATGAAGCCTTCGGGCAGGTAGCAGAGAGCGCTTCCAAGGTAGGGGAACTGGTGGGTGAGATTGCAGCAGCATCAAACGAGCAGGCAAGTGGAATCGAGCAGGTAAACAAGGCGGTTACTGAGATGGACAAAGTGGTTCAGCAGAATGCCGCCAATGCCGAAGAGTCTGCCTCTGCCTCAGAAGAGATGAATGCGCAGGCTGAAACCATGAAGCAGATGGTGGGAGAGCTGATTGCTCTTATCGGCGGCAGTGCAAAAGACGGGGTCGGTACAAAGAAATCAGCCACCCACGCACAAGCTGTTGTCCACAAGGAACGCACTGTTTCCAAGAAGAATGAAGCGGTTGTTCACAAGGCTAAAGCAGTCAGCCCTAATGAAGTTATCCCTATGGATGACGGGGATTTTAAGGACTTCTAGGCAGAATCAATAATCAATCTCCCCTCCAATGGTGGTGGCCTCAAGACATCGCGGTCATCACCATTGGAACGAATTTATGGAGTGCATAGTCGGGTGACCGCTATGGGTGAATATCGGGATGAGTCTATTTCTCCCCAAAATTATGCCTTGAACGCACCGACGGCGACGGATCCCCCTCCCGAATAGTTTGGATAACTATTTGCCTTCCCGATCCCGAGGGTAAGCCGGCCACTCCTTTATTTGTGCCATTAAGCTTCCCACCTGTGACAGGATGACAGCTTGATTTGAATTCCCCCTCCCAGGTATTCAGATCAAATAGACTCTGGGTACTCCGTGAGCTCCCTTCGGGTCTGAGCCTCAGGGCCGAAGACTGTGAGATACAAATCGAAAAAATCAGATGAAGCATACGGAGAGATCGTAAGCAGCTGGGAGATGTTAAGAGGCACATTTCAAGCTTAAGAAGAAAACTGCAAAGGAGGAAGAATGCAAGAACTTAAATTAAACGAGGAGGAAGTAAAGGAGTTGTTTTTCGGATTTAAAAAAAACCCTGTTTTGGGAAATCTCAGCTTGGCCGAGTTGCTTGAACTTATAGAATTGAGCCTTGTAATTCAATGCAATCCGGGTGAGTATATTATCAAACAAGGAGAATCTGATACCAATCTATTCATTTTAATTTCAGGCAAAATGGAAGTTATCTATGGTGATAAAGTCATCAAAGCCTTGGATAAGACAGGAGAGATTGTAGGAGAAATGAGCCTAATAAGCGAGGATGTACGATCCGCCTCTGTACGAGCAGTCAATCAAGTAACATGCCTTGCGATCAATTCTTCACAATTCGATGTGATAAAAACCGAGCCCAAAAGCATCCTCTATTATATTTTCAGCAAAGTCTTGGCAGACAGACTCAAATCAAGTACGAATGAGCTGTCAGAAGTGAAAAAAGAAAATGAGATGCTGAAAAACAAACTCGACAAAGAAACACTCAAAAAATAATGATTTGCGAAATCAAGTTGATAGCGGCGAAACAATAATGCAAGAATACATGAAAATGGTAAAGGGTAAACAGTATGGGAAGTTGTACTTATCGAGTTGTCATACTCTCCTATAAATTCATTGTGTCCTTCATAAT
>CAYSUA010000108.1:4543-12749 GCA_964433795.1 uncultured Desulfobacteraceae bacterium
AAAAGTCCTCATCCTTAATTCCTACCACAAAGAGTTCAAGTGGACGGATGACCAAGTATCCGGCGCCAAAGAAGTTCTATCCGAAGGAATTAAGGACATTGAACTCTTTGTTGAGTATATGGACACGAAGAGAATATTCAACAAAGAATATATTGAATATCTTTATAATATTTATCGGCTAAAATACAAAAAGGTTCAACTCGACGCAATCATAACTACTGACGACAATGCTCTGTGGTTCGTTGTGAAGTATCATAAAGAAGTATTCGGTGAAGCGCCTGTCTCTTTCTGTGGAATCAATGACTACAAAAAGTCTTTGCTGGAAGGCAAACAGCAATTCACGGGTCTGGTGGAAGTTATGGACATCAAACCCACTATTGATCTGGCATTGAAGTTACATCCTGAAACTAGGAAGATTGTGGTAATTGTCGATAGTACCCCCACTGGTTTGGGACAAATAAGGGATGTCACTGCCGTAGCCCGGCAATACAATAATCTGAAGTTCGAATATCTTGAAGGTAAAGATATTTCACACGCAGAGCTATTCGAGAAACTCCAGTCGTTGTCCCGAGACAGTATTGTTCTATTGACTGTTTGGTTGCGGGATAAAAACAATGTGTACCTATCGTCTGATGAAGGGGGCCGCTTAATCTCTTCCAACTCGACCGTCCCCGTTTATGGAATTATCGACATGTATTATGGCTTCGGTATCGTCGGAGGGAAGCTCCTCAACAGCCGAACTCATGGTCGCATCGCTGCTGAAAAAGCGCTTCTGGTAATTAACGGCGAAAAGCCGGTCAATATACCTGTAAATTCTACGAGTACTAACCCTTATATGTTTGATTACAAACAACTTGAACGTTGGAGAATCAGTGTATCTGATTTACCCAAAGGCAGTATTATTATCAACAAACCTATTTCCTTCTATGAGGAACAGAAGAGGCTAATCTGGATCGTAATCGGGGTATTCGCTCTTCTAATATCAATAGTTGCAAGTCTTACAATGAACATCTTTCGCAGAAAACAGGCAGAGGAGGCGTTACGGGAAAGTGAGGAGAAATATAAAACGATTCTTGCAAGCATAGAAGATAGCTATTTTGAAGTTAACCAGAGAGGGGAGATTACCTTTTTCAATGAAGCATTTGCTGAAATTATTGGATATCCTCCTGATGAATTATTGGGAATGAAAAACGATAAATATTTAGACCAAGAAAACAGGATAAAAGTATTTAAAAAATTTAATGAAGTGTGGAAGACTGGAATTCCAACCAAATTATTTGAGTATGAGCTCATTAGGAAAAATGGGGAAAAGAAAACCGTACAGACTTCAGCTTCTCTGATGACAGATGAAAATGGTCAGAAAATTGGTTTCAGAGGCATTATTAGGGATATATCCGATCATAAACTGATGGAGAAGGCTCTGCAAGAGAGCGAAGAAAAATATCGTTCAATGATGGGGGCGATGCAAGACCCGGCATATATTTGTTCGCCGGATTTTCGTGTTGAATACATGAACCCAGCTATGATCAAAAGAACAGGGCGAGATGCAACGGGGGAGCTCTGCTACAAGGTAATAAATGAATGCGAAGAGAAATGTCTATGGTGTGTTCACGATAAGGTGATGCAAGGTGATTATAAAATAACGGAAATAATCAGTCCAAAGGACGGACACTATTACATTGTTTCACATTCTCCCATCCATCATGTGGATGGTTCCATTTCAAAATTCACTCTTTATCGAGATGTTACTGAATTGAAGAAATTGGAACAACAACTCCAACAAGCCATGAAGATGGAGTCAATCGGAACCCTTGCCGGTGGTATAGCCCACGATTTTAATAATATTTTATCCCCCATTATGATCCATTCTGAATTGGTCATGATGGATCTCCCTCCTGACAATCCTGCTCAGCATAACATGAGGGAGATCTTCAAGGCCGGTGAACGTGCAAGAGACATGGTTAAACAGATTCTTGCCTTTAGCCGTAAAGGGGAGGGAAAACTGGTAACAATAAAAATAACCCCTATTCTCAAGGAAGTTCTTAAACTGCTCAGGTCATCCATTCCGTCTATCATTGATATTCATCAAAAAGTGGAAGCTGAATCAGATACCGTCTTTGCCGATCCAACACAAATTCATCAGATATTGCTGAATCTTTGTACAAATGCTTCACATGCAATGCGGGAAAGCGGTGGAGAACTGTCATTACACTTGACTGAAGAACATCTCGATCAAGAGGCTGCCGGCAAGTTTTCCGATTTGAATCCAGGACCTTACCTGAAAATAACCGTAAGTGATACCGGGCACGGTATAGAAGCCGAAACCATGAACCGTATTTTCGAGCCATATTTTACTACAAAGGAACCCGGCGAAGGAACGGGAATGGGATTGGCTATGGTCCATGGTATTGTGAAAAGCTACGACGGTGATATCACCGTGGAGAGTGAACAGGGAAAGGGAACCACTTTCAACGTATACCTGCCAAGGATTGAAGCGGATGTATCACCGGTTGAAGAGCCTTCAGCTCAGGTTCCCAAGGGGACTGAAAGAATCCTTTTTGTTGACGATGAGAAGGGTGCGGTTGATGCCATTCAACTGATGCTGGAAAATCTCGGCTATAATGTGACAGCAAGAACCAGCAGCATTGAAGCCTTGGAACTCTTTCGGAACAAACCTGATGCCTTCGATCTTGTCATCACGGATATGACCATGCCTAACATGACGGGCAAAGATTTAGCCAAAGAATTGATGTCCTTCCGGTCTGATATCCCCATAATCTTATGTACCGGCTTTAGCGAAAAGATTGACGAAAGTAGAGCCCTGGAGATGGGTATCAGTGCTTTTGTAATGAAACCGATTGTCATACGGGAAATCGCAAATACCATTCGGGAGGTTTTGGGGAACCAGAAATGATTTTTGAATTTGGATTGAGGATTGCGGATTGAGAATCAAGAAGAAGAATAAATAGATCCAAATTCACAATTAATAAAAATCGCTAATAATTAAGATCCGATCCTCATCACTCACCCCGCACTTTCTAAACAAAATATGTATCTGAAGAATGTGTCTACCTATTTGAAAGTGCAGGGTTCCTTTCCCCGGATGCAATTTCTTGCCAAGCGAGACAAGTCTTGCCAGGTAAGACAAATCCCTCAATAATTCTATTTTGTCTAGTTAGTGCAAAAAGATATAACTTATTGATTTTTTAGATATAATTACTTGCAATGCATATCATACCAAATTGGTATGAAAATTGCTTTAATATTAATTCAATCTTGTCTCTCAAGTAAATTGATCGTGGCTTAGTAAATATAAAGCAATAAGATCATATACGTTAATTTTGCTACTTTAAAATCAGCAAAAACAAAACATAACGGAGAAAAACCAAATGGAAAGATCAGCGGATTTCATGGATCAGGTCGATGAGGCTGCGGCGCATAGGGAAGGAAAATACCTGACCTTTACTCTCGACAATGAGGAGTACGGCATCGGCATTCTTAAAATCAAGGAGATAATCGGAATGATGTCCATCACTACTATTCCCCAAACTCCTGATTTTGTCAAAGGAGTCATCAATCTGCGCGGCAAGGTAATCCCGGTGATTGATCTTCGGCTGAGGTTCGGGATGGATTCGATCGACTATACGGAGCGTACCTGTATCATCGTGGTGGAGATTGATGGACCGACAGGAACGGTGATGATCGGTACCGTAGTGGATGCGGTCTCAGAAGTATTGAACATCAAGGGTGAAGATATCGAAGATACCCCTACATTTGGGACCAAGCTGAATACCGACTACATCTTAGGAATGGCCAAGATGGAAGGTGGGGTTAAGATTCTGCTCGATATAGATCAAGTCCTTAGTAACGAAGAATTAAACCTGTTAGAGAAGGCAGCATAGGAGATTTCAGATTGGCGATTTTGGATTTCGGATTTTCTACGAATTAACGATAGTGAACGTTTCATAACAAATAGCGAACAGATAAAAACAAATTAAGAGGAGGAGTTTAAGATGTTTAAGAATATGAAACTTGGAACTAAACAAATAGGCGGTTTTATACTTGTCGCCCTAATTGTCGCTATCGTCGGTGCGACAGGTATGAATGGTTTAAGCACCATGGGAAAATCATTCGACCTTGTCATGGACGAGGAAGTGCCAATGGCAGATGCCTCAATGGAGGGAATGATTGCGCTGATCAGCGGCAGAGATATGATGGGTGAGTTCTTGCTTACCGAAGACACTGCTGAATTAGACAAGATAGAAAAGGAATTTCAAAAGAGTTTGGCTGATTTTGATCAACATTCCGGCTATATTACAAAACAGGGCACAGAGGAGCTTAAAAAACTATCAGGTGAAGCAGATAAATATCATAACCTGTTTCAAGAAAATGCCATAGAATTAATGAAACATCAGCGGTTGCACATTGCCAGCGAACAGAAAGCCGATCTTCTTATGAAGAATTTTGACCAGTATGCTGTAGATCTCAAGAAAATGCTTGGTGATTATGAGGAAGCGCTCACCAAGACCAAAGAAATTGATGAAAAAGTGGATGCGGCAATGGAATCAAAAACCTTTATGGTCGAACAAAAGGCTATTGCTGAGGAATATATGGGCCTTGAATCTTTGGAAGAAACCAAAGAATTAAAAAAAGCATTTATGGAAATAGGAGCTCAGTTTGACGCCTTAGAGAAGCTTCTTCCTGAGAAGGTCGTGGGCATTCATAAAGAATTTGAAGAACTGGCTTTAAAAATGTTTGACCAGCATGATGAATCACTGACGATGATTAATGAGACAAAAGAGCATATGGCGATGGTGGATGAGTTCAGTGAAAAGGCCGATCAGACAATGGATAAAGTTGAAGAAATCTCAGGAAAAAATATGGATGCGGCAATGGCAACAGCAGACGGAGCAGAAAGTAAAGCCAATTGGCTCATCATTATTATGACAACAGCAGGTTTCGTCTTTGCAGTTGCCCTTGGATTTTTCATCTCAAGAAGTATTGCAAAACCCATCAACCGAATTATCGATGGGCTCAACGAGGGTGCTGACCAGGTAGCCTCAGCATCAGGGCAGGTATCCACTGCCAGCCAGTCTCTGGCTGAAGGGGCTTCGGAGCAGGCGGCCTCCATAGAGGAGACCTCATCATCATTGGAAGAGATGTCTTCGATGACCCAGCAGAATGCCGACAATTCAAACCAGGCCGACAACCTGATGAAGGAGGCCAATCAGGTGGTTAATCAGGCAAACGATTCCATGTCGGAACTGACTACATCCATGGATGATATCTCCAAGGCGAGTGAGGAGACCTCCAAAATCATAAAGACCATCGATGAGATTGCCTTCCAGACAAACTTATTAGCCCTCAATGCAGCAGTGGAGGCTGCCCGTGCCGGCGAGGCCGGTGCCGGATTTGCGGTTGTGGCTGATGAGGTCAGGAACCTGGCCATGAGGGCTGCAGATGCCGCCAAGAACACCGCCGAGCTAATCGAAGGGACAGTGAAAAAAGTCAAGGATGGCTCCGAATTGGTGACGCGAACAAATGAAGCCTTCGGGCAGGTGGCAGAAAGCACGGCAAAGGTTGGTGAATTGGTCGGTGAAATCTCGGCCGCTTCCAATGAACAGTCTCAAGGCATTCAGCAGGTGAATTTAGCGGTAACCGAGATGGACAAGGTCACCCAGCAAAACGCTGCTAATGCAGAAGAGTCTGCTTCTGCTTCAGAAGAGATGAACGCCCAGGCTGAACAGATGAAGGGGGTGGTGGGCGAGATGGTGGCCTTAATTAATGGAGGCGGCAATTCGGTTTCGAGACAACAAGCAGGAACTTCCTCTATAGCCGCCCAAACGGTGAAGGTATACCAGCGCGGTATGGCGTCGGCAAATGTGGAACCATGCTGGGATATGAAAAACTGCCCCGACGATCGCCGGGAATCATGCCCGGCATACCCAAATACAGGTAACAAATGTTGGATGGTAACCGGGACCATGTGCGGAGGAAACGAGCAAGGATCATATCATGAAAAGATAAGCAAGTGTAAGGCATGTGACGTCTATGTACTTCACGCAGGGAATCAGTCTTTAAAGCTGCCTTCCACATCTTATAAAGGGAAGGTCAATGCCATGGAAGATGCCGACTTTAAAGACTTTTAAGAAGAACCATGAATCTATCTCTTTCCAATGGTGATGACCTCAAGACATCACGGTCATTACCATTGGATAATTTTATTCCTTCCCGGATTGTCGAACTCGACGATGCGCTTGGGCTCTATGATTCACTTTCATTTATATCAGCCGTCCACGAACAGTCGATGCACCCTTTTACGGATTGGTAGGCCGGGCAGCCTTCCGAAAAGACTTCCAGCGCCCGTTCAGCTTTTTCTCTGGTTCCCGAGGGAATTTTAAACTGATAGTTGAGTCTTATTTTCGTGATTTTTAAAACGCCGTCCACGTCTTCGATATCACCTTCCACTTCCGCGATCAGGTTTTCAGCTGAGCCAATTTTCCGCGCATCCAGCGCGGCGCCTAATGTGCCGGTGAGTCAGCCGGCAACGCCGGCGATCATATAATCAAGGGTTGCCGGATATTCCGGCCCTTTGATTTCTCGACCGTATTTTTCCTGATAGAAATGTTTGATACCACCGTGTATTCCAAAATCGATGGCGTCTGAGAAACCTTCAACATGGGCTGTCCGGTGCGGACCTTGGTGCTTCTCGATTCTAATGTGACTGGTATGGGCTAATGACATGATAGTTCCTCCTTTTCTAAATTAAGCGGTTCAGCGTTCAGAGTTGAAAAACGCTTATCAACTACTAACAGCGGTTTCTTGTCTTTAATTTGTCATAAGAACAGTCTCACTCAACGGGTTATATTGATTATTCCGGGTATTGATAATAATTGTTTCCAATTTCAATTTGTTATAACTTTTGAACCCTGGTCGCCTACGGCGCCGCCAAAGGCGGGTAAACCTTTGAACTCTGAACTCTGAACGTTGAACCGCTTAACCTATTTCCCTATATGTTCACCGGAAATTCCGGTTCACGACCTTCAAGTACGGCAATCATGTCTTTGGCCACCAGACTCATTCGAATCATCGCCTCTTCCGTGTGAGCGGACATGTGCGGGGTTCCGGCAAATGAATCCATTTTAAACAGCGGATGATCGTCCGGAGGGGGCTCTGTTTCGTAGACATCCGACCCTACTCCCATGATCCGCTTTTCTTGAAGTGCCTTGACCACGTCATCTTCTTTCCATATCGGGCCGCGTGCCATGTTGATGAGAAAAGCCTTCGGTTTCATATGGCCGATCAGATCCTCATTTACCATGTGTCGAGTGGAGGGAATCAGGGGCAGGTTAATGGAAATGAAATCCGATTGAGCGAAGAGCGATTCAGGAGCAACCCGGGTGGCATTCAGCTCCCTTTCAGCATCCGGAAAATCGATTACATCATGATAGAGCACTTTCATGTTAAATCCGCCGTGGCAGATTCGGGCTGTTTGCTGTCCGATCCGGCCAAACCCCATGACCCCCAATATCTTGTCACGAAGTTCGGTTCCGATCAATTCATAGCGTGCCTGCCAGTTTCGCGCTCTCATTTCAATATCCGCAAGCCTCATTTTCTTTGCAAGAATTAGGGCAAGCCCCACAAAGTGCTCTGCAACACTCTCCATATTGGCGACCGGTGTATATACCACCCTGACGCCATGCTCTTTGGCCGCTTCAAGATCGATGGCATCAAGACCGACACCATGGCGCCCGACCACCTTCAATTTCGGGCTGGCTTCGATGATGGTCCTGCTCACAGCACCGTTTGCCCGAATTAAAATCCCTGCTGCCTCTGATGCCTGTTCAATCAGTTTTTCTTCTTCAAACGATTCTGCATAAACGAGGTCACATGTTTTTGCCAACAGGTTTGTTCCTTCAGAATGCATCTGTTCATACAACAGAATCTTAGGCCTTGACTCCATTCTTTTTCCTCCTTAATGGTATTTGTCGTCATTATGTTGTTAAAAATGATCTGCCGCACGGTGTCAAGGTTTTTTGCTTGTGTGAATTGTTCGTTATACTTGACACTTTCCATGATCTTTGATTTTTTCTGAGTTCTAAGTTTGAGTCCTATTTAATCTATGCGGTTATGCACAAAGCTCAAGTTGCATACAGGAATAGGCTTTGGAGGTGAGCCGATTCGTGCGCGTGTGATTGTCTGAGTG
>CAYSUA010000109.1:0-12723 GCA_964433795.1 uncultured Desulfobacteraceae bacterium
ACCCCAAATACTGCAAGGGCTGTCAGATCTGTATTGAGATGTGCCCGAAACAGGCGCTCAAATCCTCCGACAAGATGAATGCCAAGGGTTATATCCTGCCCGTGGAAGACGACATGGCCCGCTGCAATGCCTGCCGTCAGTGCGAGATCCTGTGCCCGGACTTTGCCATAGCAATTGAAAATGATATTGAATAATTTCAGTTCAGACCAGATTAATTCCATGAAAAAATTTCCATAGAATGTTCTCTCATTGTTGCTATTTGCACTGAAGCCTCTTAATAGAATTATCTTTTTCCCAAAACAAATAAAGATACTTGCAACTAGGAGAAATTGAGATGACCAACAGTAAAACGCTAGATGACTTTATTATTGGCCAAAGGGAAACGGAGAATATAGATGATCTACCCCTCAGTAATATTCGCGTAATCGATCTTTCCACGGTTGTTGCCGCACCATTTGCGGCCGCACTTTTGGGAGATATGGGGGCGGATGTCATCAAGATCGAAAACCCGACCATGACGGATGCCGTCCGCGCATGGGGTGTGATTAAGGAAAAGGGAATTCATCCCTTTTGGACCGTCATCGGGAGGAATAAATACCCGATCACCCTGAATTTGAAATCTTCAGAAGCTAAGGAAATATTTGAAAAACTCATCCAAAAGTCGGATATCTTGATAGAAAACATGCGTCCCGGAACTATGGATAAGCTTGGGTTTGATGTCGAATCGTTACTGAAAGTAAATCCCGGACTTGTTATCGGAAAGATGTCCGGTTATGGGCAAACAGGGCCATCAGCGTCGAGACCGGGTTTTGGTACCCTTGCCGAAGGATATAGCGGTTATACCTATCTCAATGCCCATCCCGACGGCATTCCCACCAATCCTCCAATGGCATTGGCCGACTATATTGCCGGGCTTCATTTGGCTTTCGCAATAATGATCGCCCTGCGCGATCAGAAAAGAGGGGAAAAAGGCGGCCAGGTGATCGATGTTTCCCTATATGAACCTTTATTCTCTATGCTTGGGCCTGATTATCTATCGTATGTTTTGACCGGAGATATCCCCCAGCCCAAGGGAAACGAGCTTGCCTACACCGCTCCGAGAAACAGCTACCAGACAAAAGACAGTCAGTGGGTGGCACTCTCATGTTCGGCCCAGAAGCCTTTTGAGCGCTTAATGGATACCATCGGTCATTCCGAGATGAAAAAAGATCCCCGGTATCAAACCAATGACAGCCGTATCAAACCGGAAAACAGGAAGACCTTAAACCGTGTGATCGAGGAATGGATCGCCGATCAAAACCTCGAAGAAGTGTTGGATACTTGTGATCAGCTCGGAATTACCATCGGCCCGGTTGCTTCTATGCGGGACATCGATGAAGATCGGCATTATCGGGAAAGGGGATCGATAATAGAAATTGATGACCCGGTTAGCTTTACAAGATTTCCACAATCTTTATGTACACTATAGCCTTAGCATCGAATGGTATTCGATCAATTCTTACCGAGCAGACATTTTATAATCTACCCGCTCTTTTAATTCTTTTCCGCATTTGAAAAATGGCAGCTTCTTGGTTCTCACCTTAATACGAGTCCCAGTTTTTGGGTTTCTTCCAGTATATTCTCCGTATTTCTTTACATAAAAGGAACATAATCCCCTGATTTCAACCCTCTCACCGTTGGCAAGCGCATTGGACACCTCATTGAAAAATACGTTCACAATCGTGGCAGCCTCATGTTTTGTAATATCGTATTCGCTGTTTAAATCATTGATGATGTCTGATTTTGTCATGGGTTCCTCCTGGAATGTTAATTAAATCAAGACCATATTGAGTATGAAGTGGATTGTCAAGAAATTGTGGCAAGGTTGGCCAGGGAAAGAAATAAAACAAATTTTTACCGTTGTGACCGGATCTGTCACACCCACATGATATTTTGAGCATAAATCAGATCGTAAATTCAAAAAAGGAGGAGATACTAAAATGAGAAAAAATGAACTTTATCAAGATTATCACGATTTTTTCGAATACTTTGGAAACACAGAGATTGAACGAATCCGGATGATTGCCAACAAAACCATACGACGCGATTGGATAATTTTCGATTCAGCTGAAGAGGCTATGGAATATTTCAATAATAGGTGCGGAGAATATGTGGGATATTACACCTGACTAAACGCATTAATAATGAAAAAGCTAAATCAGAGTCAATAATGTTCCTTTACATTTAGGAGGGTCTATCAGAAGGAGAAGAACATGATGAAAATTGGCTGTCAGGTTTTGTTGGGATCTTCTGGAAATCCAAAACCGAAAGAGTTTGGAATGGATTCTTGATTGTGATGGAGGCTCCGGCCCTTGCCGGTCTGTTAGAAAGGCTGACTAAACATCGCCCAGGCAGCGGTGGTCTCATCTGAAGCACCAACATCTAAGCGGACCACACCGCCGGCGAACATGAAACGTAGACCAAATCCACCGTCCACTTTCCAGTTGGATAAAAGCTCGGACAGATCATATTCATTGGCAACCCTGCCTCCTTCTATAAAACCGACAAGTTGCAGCCAATCGCTCTGTAAAAACCTTAGCAAGGAAATATTCCCTATCGGATTCCAGTTCAGCGTGTAACGGTATTCAGCGGCTGTATAAATAACGGACCGATCATTGAACCTGTCTATCGGATATCCCCGCATTCGGTAAAAGCCGCCCAGGGTCGATCCCTCATAAAACGGCGGCCGGTGCGAGACAGTAATGCTACCGTTTTCATTGGTGTTTTCTTCCCAGCTTGGGCTGTCGCCCGTCCAGAAGTTCAGGGCGATAACCCTTTGTTTGGCCCAAGCGGACTTTCCCAAAGAAAAATATTTGCTCGCCTCGAATTCGACAAAAGTCCAGGAATCCGGGGACTCCAACCAGCCGAAATCATGGGTGACACCAAGGTACTGGGAACTGCCGTACGACGGATTGGGAGGAAAATCCGTGTTATTGTATGAGATGGCAAACTCGACCGGATGGGTTGTGGCGTCAATATCGCCATCATCTGTTTCAAAACTCCGATACCGGTTATATTGCCTGAGAAGTAGGGATGTCACCCCGCTTTCCTTAGGATTCCATACCTTACCGCCAACAGGGGCAGACTGAAGCATGCCCCCTTTCAGTCGGTAACGGACTAATCCTTCTTTGCGGGCGGTGCCAAGAGGTAAAACATACTCCAGTTTGAAATCACTCCAGTTGTCGTATCCGCTTTTTTCAGCAAATTGGTCCTCACTCGAATCATTGCTGCCGGGCCGGGTAACATTTGGGGAAAAAAAACGGGAGCTGTAGGCTCGCTGATTTGGATAATGACCAACCATTCCCTGAGCACTGAAAAAGAAACGCGGTGCCCACGACGGTCGGTAATCCCACACGCCGAGAAACAGGCCAACAGCTTCATCGAAGCTGCCGAAAGCGGTTGCGCCGAGAAGTAGCTGTTCCTGTCCGTATCCTTTGAGTGCCCCGCCGACACCGATGGTAAAGCCCATGCTTTCTGTTGAAAATGCGTAGGGAAGAACCAGGGCCGATTTATGACCTTTTGGATTTTCTTCCCGGACGACCGTATTCTTAACCGAGGTGCGGGGCCGGGCATGCACGGCGGTCGCCAGGAAAATACCGGCTAATGAAAGAAGAAGTGCCTTGAGAAGGATACGTCGATATTTCATTTAATTCTCCTGGGTGCTGGTAGCTTTGATTATGACCTCATTTCTTTGAAAATGATGTTCACATATTCAGACTAAAAAAACGATAACACCTAAAATCAAAAAAGGAAATAGCGTAATAATATAGCTTTCCGAAATTACGGATTGCCAGAACCCATACCGGCATCATCCTGTGATTTATTGAGAATACCTCATGGTGTTCGGTTCATCAGGTATGTTGAGGATACCCAAGCTCTCTTACTAATAGAAATCACAGTCGTTAGAGGCCCAAGTTTCGGTGTGATAATTGATAGTCGAACCGATACGCTTATTTCAATGACCATCTCGGAGCAATGCAAAATTCCGGACAATTCTAATTATGGTGTAACTTTTCTGGAGTTCCCAGCGACTTTTACAACATAAGGGGAATTTTTCAACGAGACGTTCCCTTAAACATTTTTGGGTTGAAAATGAAAAATTATATTATGTTTTAAAAAGTATAAGAAGGGAGTTTTGAAATGAAAAAAAAGAATCTATTTATCATTTTAACTACACTAATACTGTGCCTCTCTTTTATGAAACCTTCGGCCTGGGCTGGAAATGTCCAACGTAATCGATGGGAGGGGGTTGCAATAGGTATTGGCGCAGCAATACTGGGAAGTGCTTTAATAAATCATTATCGGTATTCAGCCCCAACACAATCAACGGTTAATCAGCATCACACGCCAACCCCTCATTATGATAAACGATACCGGCAAAAGCCTTCAGGACATTGGGAAGTAAGAAAAGTGTGGGTTCCACCGACCTATAAAAGGGTCTGGAATCCGGGTCACTATAACCGTAAAGGCAGATGGGTTCCTGGACAATGGATGAAAATTGAGAAAAAATCAGGTTATTGGACAAAAGAAAGAGTCTGGGTCTCTATGTACTAATCCGACTCATGGCCTGATATTGTATTGCTTTGGTTTATGTGCGATGCAGGATAGTTGCATGAAATCGTTGCAGCCCTTTACAGCCAGATATTCAAGATTACATATAGATATCGCTGGTGTTTGAGAGTGGCTGATTCACTAAATATGTTGGAGATATGTCAGTTTTTACAGCATATTCCATCAACATTACACACCCTTATATATTGTATAGCCAGCGAACCAAATATCTCGCTTCTATCCAGCGTGGGATGCTTCCCACCCTACAATGGCTTTTTTTCTCGCTGACCCCCAACGATATTGATGGATTTTGCCAGATTTGGAAATCACACGATGGCACGGAATAAGATACCCAACAGGGTTGATGGCAATCGCATTGGCAACCGCACGAAAGGCTTTGGGATGCCCAATCAGTGCGGCAATATCCTGGTAGCTTACGATGCTTCCAACAGGGATCGTTAATAGCGCTCGCCATACGTTTACTTGAAAGTTTGTACCTTTAAGGTGTAAATGGAAAGGACGTGAATCAGCAGGTTGCTTCAGACGAAATATGCGGCTCACAATTTGACGGATGCGGGTTTCTTCTTCAAAGAGGGTCGCTTCGGGCCAGTTCTGCTGCAAGTGGTTGAATGCTTCAGCTCTGTTATTTTTATCGACAAACCCAAGATGACAAATACCCCTCTCGGTAACGGCAACCAGACATTGCCCAAAGGGGGTATAATCAAATCCGTATGAGATCTCCAAGCCTGCTCCCATCTTTTTAAACTCACCGGGAGTCATTGCTTCGAAGGTAACAAACAGATCATGCAGGCGGCCGGGTCCTGAAAGCCCTGCATCAAAAGCGGTATCGAGAAGACTTCTGGCATCGGCCAGTTTTTCCTTTGCATATTCGAGGGTTAAAATCTGCTGGAACTGAATAGGGCTGATTCCGGCCCAACGCTTAAATAATCGATTAAAATGATATTTGCTCAGATGCACGCTCTCGGCAATTTGATCAAGCGTAGGCTGAGATATGAAGTTGTTCTCTATAAATCGAATTGCCTTTTCAATCCGCTGGTAATCTTCGGACTGTTGTGAAAAATCGGTAGCATTCATTTCGCCCTCCAGATTTTTATTTTGAAATTTATTCTATCTGAATCAACTCCCGATAGCCACCCGAATATTGCTCAATAATTCAGCAATATTCGGGTCGCGGAGTTACCCTAAAAATGATTATCAATGAGATAACAAAACATATGCTATCTGGTTAATAACGATTCATTTGAAATATGGAGGGAAAAATATGAGGGCATTCAGCATAACATTAAAACCGCCTAAAAAGAATGCCGAGTTCTTGACGAGCGAAAATGTCAACCGAGTTATGGGAATTAAAGAATGGGGACTTGTTATCGTTTTGTCTATAATATGGGGTGGCTCCTTTTTCTTTACCGGTGAGGCCATAAAAGAGGTGACACCTTTAACGATTGTGTTCTCTCGGGTCGGGTTCGCATCTATTATCCTCCTGGCCATTGTTTATTTAAAAGGGGAAAAAATGCCATCCTCATTGAAATTATGGGGTGCGTTTTTCATCATGGGAATTTTGAACAATTCAATCCCATTTAGTCTGATTTCTTGGGGACAAACACATATTGAAAGTAGCCTTGCCAGTATTTTAAATGCGACAACACCTATATTCAGTGTTATCCTCGCACATTTTTTAACAAGGAAAGAACGACTCACCGTTAACCGTATTACAGGTGTTTTAATTGGCTGGATCGGTGTTACACTATTGATAGGAATTGACTCATTGAGAGGGTTATCTATTGAAGCGATCGGACAAATCGCTGTCTTGGGGGCTGCGCTGTCATATGCGTGTGCTGCTATTTATGGACGCCGTTTCGAAGGCATTGATCCCGTTGTTGTTGCTGCCGGAATGTTATGTGGATCAACTATTACAATGGCACCTTTGTCTTTGTTCATTGAACAACCGTGGAATCTGACACCAAGCGTTATGACCATGGCCGCTCTGCTTGGACAATCTGCAATCAGTACATCATTAGCGTATATTATCTATTTTCGAGTATTGGCAACTTCAGGCCCAACCAATCTTATGTTGGTTACTTTTCTAATTCCTATAAGTGCAATTTTGCTCGGCGTGATGGTACTGGGAGAGCAACCAGGATTGAATACGTTTGTTGGGATGGGTATGATTTTTATTGGGTTAATCGCAATTGATGGTCGATTAATTACCAGATTCAGACCAAAAGAAATCAGGTTTTGTGAAACCTGTTAAATCTATGGTAAAAAAAGATAAGGGGGATGAAGATGAGCGTAATTAAGACAGTATGCCAAAGGGATTGCCCTGACACCTGCTTTATAGATGTGACCGTTGACAATGGAAGGATCATCTCCACGAAAGGAAGCCGGTTGAATCCGGTCACACAGGGATTTCTCTGCCCGAGGGGAATGGGCGATCCAAAACGGGTGTACAGCAAGAATCGAGTTTTATATCCTCACATCAAATCAGACGGTGACCACGAAGACCGGTTTGTCCGTAAAACTTGGGAAGAATGCATATCGGTTGTGGCGAAAAAACTAAAGAAGACGATTGAAGTTTATGGGAAGGAATCGGTGCTGTTGTATGATTATCCGGGGAATCAGGGATTCCTTGCATGGCAGTTTCCGAGAAGACTTTGGTTTGCATTAGGGGCAACCACAACCGATTATTCTCTTTGCGCTAATTCCGGTCACGCGGGAATCGGACTACACTATGGGTTATCATACGGAATGCAACCGGAAGAATTGGCCAAAATGAAAACCATTATATTCTGGGGCAACAATTCAAAAGTGAGTTCCCCCCATCAATGGGTATTTGCGCTTAAAGCCAGATCTGAAGGGAACGCAACCATCATCAGCATAGATCCGAGGAAGAGTCAAACATCAGAGGCTTCTGACATATGGATCAATCCTCGCCCCGGAAGCGATGTGGCCTTGAGCTACGGCATCGCAAGAAACCTCATCCGTAGAAACGGTATCGATTCAGAATTTCTTGATAATAGTACAATCGGCTACAAAGACTATCTTGATGAGGCATTGAAATGGACGCCCGAACGAGTGGAGCGGTATACCGGGGTATCAAGGGATGCCATAGACAAAATCGGAGACATATTGATTGCTAACCGCCCTGCTGTTTTTATGATCGGCTTAGGTCTTCAAAAATCGATTCAAGGTGCTGAAGCGGCGAGAGCCGTATCTTTGCTTCCCGCATTACTGGGTTACCACAGGGGGTTTCATTACACTGACGGCCCCGGTCGTTTTGTGGACTGGGGATACATCAGCGGCGCCCGCCTGTCCCAGAACGAGGGGAAAGTCGTTAATCAAGTTTCCATCGGTGATCGGTTGGAAGCGGGAGAGTTCAAATTTGTCTTTGTTCTCGGGTCAAATCCGGTAGTGACCTTACCGAATCAATCGGCTGTACGAAAAGGATTAAACAGGAAAGATGTTTTCGTTGTGGCGGATGACACCCATTGGTCGGAAACTACCGAGTATGCCAATGTCGTCTTACCCGCCCCCACCTATCTGGAAAAAAGGGATGTCAACTTTTCTGACCATCATCTTTACAGCCGCCTATCGGAACAAACCGTCGAGCCGTTAGAGGAAAGCAAGCACGAAATTTGGGTGATGCAGGAACTCGCAAAAAAACTTGACCAAAAAGAAATGTGGTTGTTTGAAGATCCATGGGAAGCACTTGAGAAAACCCTCACGGAGTCATTTCAAGAAGGTGATTTGCAGGATGTTCTGGATGGTTCAGTCCTCAAGTTAAAATATAGACCATATAATGAGTATCAAACACCTTCCGGTAAAATCGAGTTTGCTGCTTCAAAAGCAGCGGACATCGGTGTCGGTGCACTACCGATACAAGAGACCTTTAAAAGAAGTGATGATTGGTTCACATTGTTGAACAGCTCAATTCCCAAATATACCCATAGCCAGTTTACAGACGTTTATGGCCCCATTCCGCAGATTGTCTGGATAAATCCTAATGAGGCAACGGATCTTGGAATCCAGGATGAAGATATCGTTGAAATTTATAACGAATTGGGGAGTGTTACGCTCAGAGCAAAACTAACTGAAAAAATATCAACTTCAATTTTGTGGGCTCCAAGACCATTAATTGGATTAAACGGTAATCCTCTCAATATTCTCTCCCCCGGCACTTCTCAGAACATCGGTGGAGGACCCGTATTTAACTCAATCAAAGTAAAAATCAAACCTGGGAATTATAGTGAACGTGTTGATACCGGCACCACAGTTTGATGCCTATTATTGTGCTACGACTTGCGCCTTCATGACACATCAATATCATGTGGTTCGCCTCACGGTGATTGGATTTTAGATTTATTGAGATAAAATCAGGTTCCGAAATTTGTTAATATTATCCAGGTATGCTCTGGATATCCAATCAATATATCTTCTGGTAGTCGAAACTGACGGAGTGTATTGGAAATTAGCGATATCGATACGTTACCGTTAACCTCGACCATGTTATGAGCATCAGCCAGAATTTTCAATCCATTTTCTGACATTTTTCATGAACCGAACCACTGGAGGATCAGTTAACATTGATAAATTGATAGCATAAATTATAAATCTGTGAGACAAGACCTGCCATGGATATCACAGGTTTTGCGAAGCACTAAAAACTCTGAAATACGTTGGAAATACCTGTATATTACCTTCTCTATAGTACTACCTTTACTCCACTTTACTCCCGGTCATCGCTGCCCATCCCTTCTCAAACTGCGGAATATCATCGTAAATTTCATAATAATCGCTTATCTGGCTAATCCAAACATGGCCAATAGTTTGTAGATTGGTCGGATCGTCCAAGGAGCCTGCAGCAATTTCAATTTCCTCTTGATCTCTAGGATGCCAGAAAAGTGAAGAACCACATTCGGCACAGAATCCCCGATGAACGTTTGGGGTTTCATCAGTTATAGATTGGAACCACTTAAGACCTCGCTGTTCGATTAGGACCAAATTCTCTAATTTGATGCTAGTGTAAGCCCCAAAATTGCCGTGAAATCGTCGACATTTTGAACAATGGCAGTTTACGATACCACGCAAATCGCCTAGTATGTCGTAACGAACTGCTCCACAAAGACAACCGCCAGTGGCGTTAACACGATTATCAAGGGTAGTGGCCATTTCCATCTCCTTTCTCAATGGGCAAAATGAGTCACTCAAATACAAAAATCTCTAAACGATTTAGCGATGAAAATATCCCGATATTCTGTCAAATAGGAGAGCGATCAGAACCAGATTAAATTTATGATTCAATCTGTACACCGCAAGTTTTTGAGGGTACCCAAAAGTCATAATTACCAGGAAATCGTTATAATCTTAGGACACAGTTTTTTCAAAATTACGATACGTAAGTCTGATTTTGGACCAAATTATCCGGTTCGACCAGATTTTTCAATCAATTTTCACGATCGTTGAATGATATCAATGCTCGGCTGATACTCGGTTCTTTTTTGCTTCTGATCGAAATCGTTATCGCGAAAAAGGAAAAGGCAGAGCCTGATGGCCCTGCCTGTGTAATTAATCAGAGAAAAAGTTAGATCAGCTTATTTTTTATTTGGCTTTTTTCCCTACGCCCGATTTAGCAGCCGCAGAGACGATGGCGCCTTTTTCCTTTTCAGTAATTACTCCTTCATCCACCCATCTTTTGGAAATATGAGTTACACACCCAACATATGTTCCATGATTTTTCCAATTCTTGTTGGGGTGACATAACAAATCAAGCTGATCAATAGAGCAACCATTGCTATCTACAACATCACCTTCTATTGTATCTGGACAACGATCATTATTAGCATCCGCTACCCCATCATTATCGTCGTCAAGATTATCGTTGTCACACATATCTTCGATGCCGTCAGTGTCGGAGTCGAAGGTGGACGAGTCCGGAAGCAGGGTGGTCTGGTCGTCACTGAAAGTGAGATGGACCTTCTCCCAGTAGGAATCGTAGGTCCCCTGGCTGAAGTTGCCGAAGCGGACAGTCCCCGGATCACGAACCTCCTCGGTCATGAAGTCAGACAGGGGCACGACCGCCCGGTTCGGTGGGTCGTTTGTGGTGTCGTCCCGGTTCTCCCAGTACGCGGTGCTTTCAGGCTCAGACTCCAGGAAGATGTAGTGCGTTCCGCTGATCTGCTGCAGTCGGACACGCACGCGGTACCTTTCGGGATAAGAAACGGAGAAGTCCCGAACCAGATAAGCTAATTCATCAGCTGCGCCGTCCGCGACATCGTAGAGAGCGATCCGCTTGGAGCCGAAACTGTCGATGATGAAACGGACCTCGATGCGATATAGCTCGTCGGGCATCCCGGAGTCTCGAAAGTCGATGGCCAGCTTCGCACCGCTGACGCTCTGACCGGCTACCGGAAACGGCGGCAGATCGATCGATACCACGGCTTCGACGAGAAAGGCGTTGCCCGTGTCAAGGTTGGCGAAGTCCTGGTTGTAGAAGAGCGGCGTGCCGTGACTGGCGATCTTGATTTCGATTCGCTCCGCTAGGTTGATTCCCGAAGACACCTCTGTCCAGTCGGCGAGGGAGTCGCAAGCCAGGTCGTACAGGAAATCCGAGGTGACATCTGCGTCGGCTCTGCCCGGAGCCAATAGGACCAGAATAACCAGCGAAGCGACTACAAGCAAGGCAGCTCCTCCAATATGGAAGGCTATAGTTCTTTTCATGGTTACCTCCTCTTTTCTTAAGGTGAGATTTTTAGATTTGATTCACAAGGGACATGCAAAAAGAGAGCAGCTTTGATGCCAAAGGTAAAAATCGTTTAATAACAGACAATTGCGCCAATGCGTAAGACACTAAATAGGAAATTATTTCTATTAATTCAGGGGAAATGGATATATTTACCTAAGACTAAAGTACTAGATTTCGGTTTCTCAAAGTGTGGATGTATGAGGGGTGTTTTTTATGTATCACCACTTACAGATGGGCGAATCGCCACAGAATGGCTTGAAAACGGTTAGAAACGAGGATGAGGGATATCGACAATTTGAACCACTCTCATCATGAAAAAATTGCATTGGCGTTAACGATATCCAATAGGCATCGATAGAATTTGAGGACATGGTTTTTCAATATAACGATACGAAATATGGTTTGAAGTCGGTTGAGATTTCGAATATAAAGGGCTCACTGTGGAACTGTTCGATGTTTTACGCAACGATAACTGAGGAGGAGTAACATGAAGATCACGGGAATAATGGGGAGTGAACGAAAAGGGGGAAACACGGATGTGATGTTGGATGCGGCGCTGGAAGAGGCTCAAAAAGAAGGGGTTCTTATCGATAAGATTCCACTGAGGGGTAAAACCATTGCGTCCTGTGACGGGTGTTCGGGATGCGCTAAGACAGGCAAATGTATCATCGAAGATGATGCACAGGAGATTCTTGAGAAAATGGCGGCGTCAGACGGTATCATCTGGGCGACGCCCGTCTACTTCTGGTCCATGACCGGCCAGACTAAGACACTCATGGACCGGACCTATGCCCTATTGTTTCCCAAGCTGCAACTGGCAAATAAGGTCGGCGGACTGATTACGGTGGCAGGGACCAGAGGCTGTATGAATCTGGCAAATGTATTCCATCAGTATTTCAACTATAATCACATGTTTTTTGCCGAGTATGCGATGGGGTATGCTCATGGAAAAGGTGAGATAAAAGAGAATGCATTTGCCCTGAACATGGCTAAAGAGATGGTTCGCCAGATGATCTCTCTCATCAATGCCGATCATAAATTTCCGGAAGAATTTGAGGTCCCTCTGCTTCGATTTGTGAGGAACAAATATTCTTCCTAAAGTTGGGTGATACCCTTAACTGGGATTCCGGTAATATTTATTGCCATACCCTTCAGCTATGCTGATGGTCCAAGCTATGCTTTGCGGGCAAACCCTTAGCGTGCTCAGCGATTCTGCGGTGAATCAAAACAAAGTATCAAGAGCCCCTTTTTAGGGGGGCTTAACATTTGCTCTATTTTATTTCATACTCTGCTTCCCATTCAGTTGTAACTCCTGACATCACATGCATTATTTTTTCCCGCCATGTGCCCTTGATCCCCTTAAACTTCCCTGT